>JBARUP010000259.1:0-3058 GCA_049645805.1 Nodosilinea sp. | reverse complement strand
ACAGTCAGCGCACCGTCAGCAGTAGGGGAAGCGGCGGCCTTGCTTAGCTGCTTGGTCAGGTCTTTGGTCACTGACTTCAGAGGCTTGACCGCTGCGCTGAAGGAGTCATCTAGAACATCGGAATAGTCGTCTAAAATAGACTCGACAAACTCCTGGGCCGCCTCTGTTATAGAGAGATCCATATCGCTTAGGGTAGCCTTCGACGAGGCGAGCGCCTGAGACGCAAACCCAGATACGCCAATGAACACAAAAGTCATAATCAAAACGCTAGCGGCTACCGCTCTGGACGCTCGGCTAAGAAACTGGTGCAAGCCTGTCAACATAACCCTGCCGCCTCTTCTGTATACAGTCCACACGCACTCTACACAATTGATTTGTCTTTTTCAACTGCCGCATAAAAAGCAATTGACTCTAGCAAGGGTTTGCCGTCGAGGGCTCAGACCAATCATAAACTGACCATCAGCCTAGCGCTACAGCCCAGGCAGAAAGCCAATACAGGCTCTAATTAGTGCTATGGTTGACTCTATAGATTTTGTTGAAATTAGGAGTCTAGCCGTGGTTGAGCCGTTGCTGAGTGGCATTGTTCTAGGGTTTATTCCTGTTACCCTAGCCGGACTGTTTGTAGCTGCCTACATGCAATATCGTCGGGGCAACCAGTTCGATCTGTAGTGGCTTAGCCCAGCGCTAAATAGGCACTCCCCACCGCCGCCTCGGCTGAGGCGGCGATTTTAATGGGCGCGGGCATGAGTCCGGCCCGCAGCTGCCGCCAGGTTTCGTTGCTGGCACCGCCCCCAGCCGTATAGACCTGCCGCAGCGGAGTAGCCCCTAGGTCGCTCAGCACGCTGTAGCCTCGCTGCTCAATGCGGGCAATGCCGAGCAGCAGTCCGTGCAAAAAGTCTGCGTCATCAGCAGGGCGCGGACTAAGGCGAGGAGCCAGGTCAGGATCGTTAATAGGGAAGCGTTCTCCGGGCTTTAGCAGGGGATAGTAGTTGAGGTCTGAAGGCCTACAGAGGTCAATGCGATCGCTCAAGATCGCCAGAGCCTCTCGACTAAAGAACGCTTCGAGTACCGCACCGCCGCTGTTCGACGCGCCGCCCACCAGCCAGTGGTCGCCCAGGCGGTGGCTGTAAATGCCGTACTCTCCGGCATCTATCCGGCGATCGCTGAGTAGCTTAATCACCAGGGTTGAGCCGAGTGAGGTCACCCCGTCGCCGGGGGTGCTGGCTCCGCTGGCTAGAAATGCCGCAATGCTGTCGGTTGTGCCCGCTACCACCTGGCACTGGGGCGATAGATTAAACCGCTGAGCAACAGCTGAGGTTACCGTTCCCACCGGCTGCCCTGGAGCCAGCACCCGTGGTAGCAGAGCGCTCCAGGGCTGACCCAGCATCCAGCTAGGATAGTCGAGATTGCCGACGTTGTAGCCGAGCTTGAGGCTGTTGTGGTAGTCGCTGATGCCCCACTGACCGTGGAGCTGGGCGCTGAGCCAGTCGGCCTGGTGCAGTAGGTAAGCAGCCTGATGCCAAAGAGCGGGGGGCAGCGTCTGGTGCCACCACACCAGCTTGGCCAGACTAGAGGTGGCGCTGGCGGCGGGGGCTGGGGCAAAGGGTTTAATTGCAGCCAGGGAGCCTGGGCAGGGGTAGTTGTATAGCAGCGGCGGGGTAAGAACTGCTCCGCCGCGATCGCACAGCAGCACCGTTCCCGAGGTGCCGTCAATGGCTATGCGCCCTATCTGGGGGGCGATCGCGCCAGGCAACGCTTCTAATACGCTGAAGAGTCCCTGTCGCCAGCTTTCAGCAGCGGGCAGATCAGCGTAGCTCTGACGGTGCTCCCAACAAAGATGCCGCTGCGGATTGACCACAGCGGCGCGCACCCCGGAGGTGCCAAAATCTATGCCTAGAGCCAGGGAAAGAGCAGTCACAACGCAACCATCGCTGCGGCTAACCCCCGTTTAGTCTAGATACTGATTTCGCTCAGGGAGCGGGTCATATAGTCAAAGGGATAGTCGACTACTGAAGGATCAGCAACGCCGGACTCTTGCACCTTAGCCTTCACCAGGTTCTTCATGATGTTGATGCCAATAACCGTAGGGGCAATGGGCACACCTAGCGAGTTATAGGTTTCGCGTAGCCCCGTTAGCACTCGCTCATCAAGTACGTCAGGATTACCCGCCACTAGGGCATAGCTGCTGTAGCGCAGGTAGTAGTCCATATCGCGCAGACAAGCGGCGTAGCGGCGGGTAGTATAGGCATTACCGCCGGGGCGGATGAGTTCGGGTACCTGCTCAAACAGAGTAACGCCAGCTTCTTTGACAATACCAGCGGCGTTGGCACTGATGACCGCTGCTGCCTTAATGCGATCAAGACCGCTGTCAAAGTAGGACTTAATCGAGTCGAGGGCGTTACTATCGAGATAGCGCCCGGTGTTGTCGTAGGTTCTAATCAGCGTGGTGACAGCGTCCCGCATAGATAGTTTCTCCTAGCTCTCACTTGGCAAACAGCATTTAATAAACGGTGACAGGCTCGCTTAGACTGCCCCTGGCTAAAGGCTCTAACCTTTTCATTTGCCAGGTTTTAACCCTCGAAAGAGTTTACCACGGGGGTTGAGTCCCTGAGCCGTCTAGAACCACTAGAGGCAGAGCTTTATGAGTGAATCGTTACAAAACACCATTATCCGTCACAGAGCTTTTGTTGCCTTTCCCTGACAAAGAGTAGTAGGTGATACAAATTAGGCCAATCCCTCTTTCTAGGATGGTTTATGCGAGCTGATGCCTGTCGAAAAGCGGTATCGACTTAATCTAGATAGCATGTGTGGCATGGATGCTGGTCTAGCTAGTGTCTTGTCTGACTTGGTAAGCCTATCAAGGCTGGGGCAATCAGGGCTGCACAGCAATTTTCCTGACGTTTAACCGCTAAACGAGGCTAAGGAGTAGTTCATGGCAACCCCAGCAGACATTTTGAAGTGGATTGAAGATGACGGTATTGAGCTAATCGACTTAAAATTTATCGACATGCCCGGCATCTGGCAGCATCTTACGCTACACAAAAGCCAGATTGACGAG
>JBARUP010000258.1:0-3989 GCA_049645805.1 Nodosilinea sp. | reverse complement strand
GTCTAAAACCCTTAGGGCTTAACCTTCGCTGGCCTGCAGTCGGGAAGACCAGACAACCAAAGCCTGATGGGTGCTACGGTAAGATTGTTAACAATCTGTTATAGACGATTGGTCTCCGAGGCTGTTTGCTCCCAAACCGATCGCCGTGACGCTACTCCTGGAGCCTGTCATTCGCCATGTCTGCTGCGGTTTGCCTGCAAAACGTCCACAAAGTCTACAACGGGATGTCCGTCGTCAACGATCTCTCTCTCAATATTGAAGCCGGAGAAGTCTTTGGTCTGCTCGGCCCCAACGGCGCGGGCAAGTCGACCACCATTCGCATGGTTACTACCCTGACTCAGCCCAGCGATGGCCACGTGGTGGTAGCTGGCTACGACGTCAACCGCCAGCAGCTCGATGTGCGCCGCCAGATCGGCGTGGTGCTACAGCAAACTAGCGTCGATGGCGACCTCACCGTGTGGGAAAACATGGAGCTGCACGGGCGCATGCACCACATTCCTGGGCCACAGCGCCGTCAGGCCATCGATGACTGGCTGGAGTATGTCGAACTAGCCGATCGCCGCGATGACAAGGTTAAGACTCTCTCCGGCGGCATGAAGCGGCGGCTGCAGATTGCCCGCGCTCTGCTGCACAACCCTAAGATTCTCTTTCTCGACGAGCCGACGGTGGGCCTCGACCCCCAAACCCGCCGTCGCCTGTGGGAGATCATTCGCGGTCTTAACCAGCAGGGAATGACTATGCTGCTTACCACTCACTATATGGAAGAGGTGGAGTACCTGTGCGATCGCATCGGCATTCTTGACAAGGGCAAGCTAATTGAGCTGGGTACGCTAGAGCAGTTTCGCCAGCGCCACGGTGAAGGCATTCTGATGACTCAGCGCGGCGATCGCTGGGATTACCAGTTTTTCCCTACCCTAGAAGCTGCCAACGCCCACCTCGACCGGCAGTCTGACAAAACCGGCATGATGACCCGCCCCTCAAACTTGGAAGATATTTTTGTGGAGCTAACCGGACGCAATCTCGATTGATCGCGGCGCACAGCTGCGGTCAAAGCCAGATCTGCTGCTGGGGGCATTTCGCTGGCCCCAGACCCCCATCGAGAATGGCGTTCCGCCGCCCTTCACCCCGCGGAAAGGAGCAGGTGATCATCGGTTTAAACCTCTATCCTGCGAATGGGCTGATTACTGGCTATGGTTTGTCTAGGAGATTTAAATCTAAAAGGAACTCGATGCCTTTGCGAGAATTCTGGGCGTTTCTGAATTGAGACATGAATTTGGGTAGGGGCGAACGGCCGTTCGCCCCTACGAGAGACAGTGGATTTTGGTTTCATACCTATATATAGCAATGCTGAATTCTGATTACTGCTAGTTAATCAGGGCGTCTAACACCAAAAAACTCCGTTTCCGGCAATCAGCGCTAGGCTTTAGGACGGTCTCTCGGTACTGACGATCTATGCCTGGTCTAGCCACTACCATTGAAGCCATCCTTTACCTCAAGGGGCAGCCCCTCAACATTGCCAAGATTGCGGAGCTAGCCCGCTGCGATCGCGAAGACATTGAAGAAGGCTTAATCGAGCTGATGGATGAGTACGCCCACCGCGAGGGTGCGCTAGAGATCATCGAAACCCTAGACGGATACTGCCTTCAGCTCAAAGAGCGCTATCGTTTTTTAGTCGATGTGCTGATTCCCATCGACCTTGGGGTAGGGGCACTGCGAACCCTGGCTGCGATCGCTCTCAAAGGCCCTATCAGCCAGACCGATCTAGTCGATCTGCGTGGTTCTGGGGTTTACCAGCATGTGCCAGAGCTGGTTGCTCAGGGCTTTGTGCGCAAGCGCCGCCAGGCCGAGGGGCGATCGTCGCTGGTGCAGGTGACCGACAAGTTTTATCAGCACTTTGAAATCGATCAGCTGCCCCAGCTCCGCCCCAAGGGCGCAGCTGGGACAGTTGATATCGCTCCTGAAGATAGGGACGAAGAGAGCGAGCTAGAGGTTGATGAAGCGTCCTAGCCTGATGCAGAGCAAAGTATTGTACAGGGAATAATTGACGGCGACGGCGCTTCTAAGGACTACTACACCTGAGCTATAGCTTATGAGAGCAAGCCTAAGCCACAAGAGAGTCTTAATGTTTCATGATTCGTTACGCTATCATCGGGAAGACTAGTAGGTATTAGGTAGACCAGGGGTTCCTTTAGTTACATTGGACTCAACCAATCTGACTGCCCCATGATGCGGTACCCGCCGTCGCCTACGTTGTGACCAGAGGTCTCTGAGATTCTATGGTATTTAACCCTGAAGACGCTGAATTCATTGGCATGTCCACCAATAGCGATCAAGCCAATGAGTTGCTCAAATATCTCCAGCACCAGTCACCGGAGGTATTGACCCGAGTGGCCCAGTCGGTGAGCGGCGAAATTAAACAAATCATTGCCCACAATGTTCAAGGTCTGGTGGGTGTGCTGCCTAGCGAAGGCTTCAACGTGCAAGTCACCACCGATCGCGAGAACCTCGCCGGGCTGCTAGCGTCTGCCATGATGACGGGCTACTTTCTGCGCCAGATGGAGCAGCGGATGGAGCTAGAACACACGGTGTCAGGCTCGGTCTTTGGCAGTGATTTTGGCCCTGATGACATCAACGTTGACGATTAGCGATCGCCCCACGTCGGAGATAGCGTAGCGCAACTCACTTTACAAAGCTTGCAAACGTGTGCCGCTGAAGGGCACTTTCAAAGGCATGTGCTGACCTCGGCCCCGTCTTCTTAGGGAGAGGGGAATATCCCACTTGCCGGACCGCAGGAAAAAACACCTCTGCCGCATTTTGTCTAGCGAATAGTGGCACACCACCTCGGGCCGTGGCCCTGCCCTGCCCGCTACCATACAGGAAACCCACTAAAAACGGCTCTTTTCTCATGGGTAGTGGCGAGATGCGTGTGCCCTGTCCAGCCGCAGAAATCAGGCCGATGGCACAGGGGTGAGTAGACATGGCCGCAAAAAACGTGGGATAGATAGTCGTCTTTAAATTGTTTTGGCGCGGGAGTAAGCACAGCACTATGTACCCATTCTTACAGGTCGTAGACCAGCAAACCCCACCGTTTTCTAGGTGGCTGAATCGTCTGGGCCGTGGCACAGCTGCCCTAGCCTTAGTCGCTGCATCCATCGCCGGGCTGGCAGTAGCTGCCCCTCAGGCTACCGCCGTAGAAGACATCGAAATTACCTACGGTGCTTTAGAAGCACCTCCCATCTCCGTCAGCGATCTCGAATCCTTCGCTCGCACCGGTATTCCCAGCCGCGACCTACAGCTGCTGCTGAATGTCCTTCGCATCGAAGCAGATCAGGCCCGTCAGGTACTGACCCAGAACGTGCTAGCCGATGCAGACAGCCTGCGAGAGGTCTCAGACACCTTTGCCGGTCAGTTCTTTTGGCAGCTGCTAGCTACCACGGTTACCTTTTCAGACAACGATAGCCCCGGTTGGCAACTGCTGCGCAACGCTGTTCTAGATACCGCTGCTGGCGGTGAGCTCACCATTCTAGATGTGCTGCGTACGATTGAAGCAAGCACCCTGCGGGTTGATGGTCAACGGGTGATGGCGATCGCCTCCCAAATTGACCTTGAGCGTATTGGTGATTTGGCCTCCATCTTCTTGGGTAAATAACCAAACGTTATAGGTCGCCGTCAGGTCTTAAAGCTAAGTCCGGGGCTCTCACTAGCCTATAGCTGAGCTTTTCCTATCGGCAGGAGGGTAATGCCAAAGGACCTGCGTCCTTACAGCCGTTTGCCTTCACAGATTGGCCTTTGTGAAATTGGGGATACGGGTTGGATTCTGTCCACCTCATTGGCGCGTGGGGCTATTCGTTACACAGCTTTTACCGAGCCAGGGTAGATCTGCCTCTGATCGGCTCGGCTTACGCGTTACATTGCTTTGCATAAGCAGAAAGTTTACGAATGTATAGAAAGATCCGCAGGGGCTGTGAAGTCGCAGGCCCGCTAGAGGC
>JBARUP010000257.1:0-2534 GCA_049645805.1 Nodosilinea sp. | reverse complement strand
GTGCCAGTCAAGCTTGACGTGGTTAAATGCAATATCGAGGAACTCACTGGTGGCGTGAGTTTCGTTGGTAGCTACAACGTAGTCATCGGGTTTATCCTGCTGCAGCATTAGCCACATGGCCCGAACGTAGTCTTTAGCGTAGCCCCAGTCGCGTTTAGAGTCGAGGTTACCCAAGTAAAGCTTCTGCTGCTGACCCGCTACGATGCGAGCCAGTGCTCTAGTAATCTTACGCGTTACAAAGGTTTCGCCCCGGCGAGGCGATTCGTGGTTGAACAATATGCCGTTGCAGGCAAATAGCCCGTATGACTCGCGGTAGTTGATGGTCTGCCAGTGGGCAAAGACCTTGGCGCAGGCGTAGGGGCTACGGGGGTAAAAGGGCGTGGTCTCCTTCTGAGGGACTTCCTGCACTTTTCCAAACATTTCGGAAGACCCGGCCTGGTAAAAGCGAACCTCAAGCTTGGTGCGCCTCTGATAGTCACGAATTGCCTCTAGAAGCCGCAGCGTACCCATGCCGACAGCGTCCACAGTGTACTCTGGCGAATCAAAACTAACCCGCACGTGAGACTGCGCTCCCAGGTTATAAACTTCCTGCGGCTGTACCTCCTCTAAAGTACGGCGCATCATGGTGCCATCGGTGAGATCGCCGTAGTGCAAAAATAGGCGGGCTTCGGTGTTATGGGGATCAATATAGATGTGATCAATGCGATCGGTATTAAATGTAGAGGTACGACGAATAATACCGTGCACCTCGTAACCTTTGTCTAGAAGTAGTTCTGCTAAGTAAGAGCCGTCTTGACCAGTAATACCGGTAATGAAAGCTCGTTTGGGCTGACTCATAAAGATTCAAGCTTATAAGGCAATGACAGCTTAACCTCTTTTTATAAAGAAGTTAGCTTTGGCCGCGAGCCTTTTCACTGCCGCTAGGGTAAGACAATCGTCAGTACAGACGCAGCGTTTTGCTTGTCTGACTGATGAGCCAGCCTAGCCATCAGCGCTTAGATAGCCTCGACTTAGGAAGGGCACATCTACCAGCACGCCCTGGGCTGCCCCAACAGAGACGTTCAAACCAGCGCCGCCTGCTTTCGTGCGAATATATCCCAATCCTAGAGGGCCGCTGGGTGTATCAACGATGCTGGTCAGTAAGCCTACTTTCTCCTGATCCACGACAATTACCTCTCCTATATCTACCTGCTGAGTTAGCTGAATACCCCAAAGCTGTTGTTTCACCCCCTGGTAAGTGTTTAATCGGGCAATGGTTTCCTGGCCGATGTAACAACCTTTCTCAAAGGAAATTGTCTGCCACAGGCCTGCTTCGAGAGGGTTGTAGTCATCTGCAAGCTCAGACCCTGCGGCTGGACGCCCTTGCTTCACCCGCAGCTGTTGCCAAAGCCTGTCTCCGGCTGGCGTAACCCCTGCTTCGGTAAACTGCTGCCATACCTGCGCCGCATCCTCAGCCGCTACGAATAACGTATATCCATCTAGCGCGAGGCCGCTACCCGCTGACAATCGCAGCGAGACTCCGCCTAGGCTGACTGCCTGATGGTGGGCATAGGACAACTCAGCATCAGGCTCAAGTCCTAGCTGCTTTAGAGTGGCCGTACTGCTGGGGCCAATGAGAGAAAATACCGCTGTGGTTTCGGTCAAATTCGCGATCGCTACCTGATCTGCCGGAAAGATATAGCGATCCATCCAGTCCATTAGGCGCTGGTCTTGTCCAGGGGAAGTAAGCACTAGCAAGGACTCCTCTGTGACGTAGACCGTGGCTAAATCGATGGTGCGCGCGGTAGAGGTGACAAACACAGTGTCGCAGCCTTGCCCAGGCTGGCGCTGGGTAAAGGAATTAGTCGTTTGGTTGTGAAGGAAACGGAGGCGATCGCTCCCCGTCACCTCGATTACGCCCCAGTGGCTGCGATCGACTAGAACGGTTCCCTCTTGAGCAGTCTCCAAGAGGGCAGCATCGTTGCCAAAGCTGCAAGGGAGGCCTTCAGTCGTAAAACTTGCTCCTTGAGTTTGCTGCAAATCGCGAAGAGCTTGGATCATGTTTCGAGGAGTGCTGCGCTGAAATGATTACGGAAATCTTGAAAGTAAGGATGAACCTATCATAGGACAACCGCTAGAGCAGCACAGGGCGAGGCAGGCGCGGCGCTATGCTTTTTATCCTCTACTTGCACCAAGACAAAGGACTCCAAAAGTGAGCCGGTTGACTTAGGAGCGCAACCTCAATTTCCGCGTCACATTACTCACTGCTTTGGGATAGCGAACTACTGATTCTGGAGCTGATAAACGTCTGAACCGATACCGACGTGAAGGCGCGTGTGCAAAGCAGTACCCTAATCAGCAAAAAGCGCCCTCCTTATGGAGAGCGCTTTTTTTCTCTATCTCAAATCAGAGAGGTAGTCGTCGTTGACTAGCCGATGATTTCAGGAGCCTGAGTAGCCGCCAGGTCGAGGGGGAAGTTGTGCGCATTGCGCTCGTGCATCACTTCCATACCCAGGTTGGCCCGGTTGATGACATCAGCCCAGGTGCCAATCACA
>JBARUP010000256.1:0-4902 GCA_049645805.1 Nodosilinea sp. | reverse complement strand
GCCTTGGCCCACTTCAAATAGTCTTCTGAGGAAAGCTGCGGACTAGCGGCACCTGCTGCGGTTTCGTCAGCTTTAGCTTCATCTGCTTTTGTCTCGGGAGCTTTGGCCTCAGCCTCGGCCTCGGACTTATCAAAACCGCGCTGAAACCAGTTGAACCCAGCCATACCAAAGCTACCTTGCAGACATTGCTACTGTTCTTAATAGTAAGGCTTTCGGCTCAGCAACTGACTAGCACAAGGAATCCAGGGTCGTTTTGACAATGCCCTAGGGCTGAACCACCGGACTATCTATGTTTATCCCGCCGCCTTTTGCCCCGTCAGCTCTACCTGCGTCGGGTTCGCTCCGGCCCACGACCCGACGCAGTACACCGTTGATAAAGCGATAGCCGTCATCATCGCTGTAGCGCTTGGCTAGTTCTACCGCTTCGTTGATAGCCACTCGGTCGGGAGTACCTAGGTAGTTCATTTCGACTACGGCCAGGCGTAAAATATCGCGATCAATGCGGGGCAGACGCTTCAGGTTCCAGGCAACCATGGCTTCATCGAGCAAAGCATCGACATCGTGCTGATGTTTGGCAGTGTTGCTGAGCAGCTCTAGGGCAAAGGCTTCGATCTCAGACTGGTTGCTGAGGCGAATGAACTCAGGCAGCTCAATCGCGTGGGCGAGCCGATTGATGGCCGTTTGGGTTAGGGCGATCGCGGCTTCAACCATACCTCTTTCGCTCTCGACGTTGCTGGCTCGAGTGCCGCTGTCAATCAGGTGCTGGTTGCCCTGCTTTAGCTCATCGGAGGCAGTCTCAAGGGCGTCTTTGGCTTCGGTCGTCAGTGTTTGAATGGCCGCTAGCAGAAGCTTTTCAAAGTCTTGCACAGCGATTTTGCCGGGCTTCTCGGGAAGCTGGCTGAGGCCCAAAAGGGCCAACTCGCGGGCCATACGGCGAGCTTGCATAGTAAGTGTCTCCCAGCGCAGCGGTGTAGGGGTCTGGCCCAGGTAAGTCAGCTCCCGAGTAAATCGGCGCAGCAGTGGACCTGTGCCAGCGAGCGGCCTTCTAGGCTAGAACCAGGCTACATCTTAGCAATCTTCTTCCACCGGCAAGACGGAAAGCTGCTGGGGATAGTCGGTTTGCTCGGGGGATATCTCAGCAGCGCCCTGCCCTAGGGAAATAGGCTCGCCACCATCGTGGATAGTTGCCACCCGATCGGCAGGCACAGCCGAGGCCAGGTTAGGACCAACGATACCGCCGGAGAGCAGCACCTTGAAGGCATCCTCAATGGATATAGTTAGGTTGACCACGTCGGTTTCGGGCACGATCGCGTACCACCCACTAGTGGGGTTGGGGGTTGTAGGCACAAAGATGCTCAGCATATTCGCGGTACTAGGCGCTACGGCGGCAGACATGGCTCCAGTGACAAAGGCGATCGCCCAGATTCCCTTACGGGGATACTCTACCAGCACGACTCGGCGGAAGCGGGTGTTGGAGTCCTGAAAGACAGTTTGCAAAAGCTGCTGTAGGGTTTTATACACCGACCCGGCCAGCGGAATAGACTGCACCACCTTTTCGCCCACATCAAGCAGCCAGCGCCCGGCAATGTTGCGGGCCATCAGACCAATAATCAAAATCGCCAGCAGCGGCACCGAGAGGCCAATCAGCAGGTTGATGACGTTGAGTAGAACCGGGTTGAGGCCATCAAAGGGCGTGAGCTGCTTTGGAAAACGGGTCAGCAGCCGCACCACCCAGGCTGAGATAGTGATTGTCAGCCAAATAGTGGTCGCCAGAGGAATAATCACCAGCAGCCCGGCGATGAGATCGTTTTTAAGGTCTTGCTTGATCTTTTGCAGCACGGAGGGCTCGGGGTGATCTGGGCTCGAGAGCGGTGGAGTGTTCAGGGTCGGTGAACCATTTGAATCCATAATCCCAAAAAGTATTTAGGGACGGGTAAGGCTGCCAAGGCGGTTAATCCAGTCTTCTAAACCAGTCTAAAAGGGTTGTTTAGGCCTTAGTAGTCACGTCAATCAAGCTGCCACAATTTTAGCCAGTGTCGTAAACATTTGTATCAGTCAGCAGATACAGAAAGGCGCTTCCATGAATAGAAGCAGGTATCAAATTCTGGGCTGGAGCTCGATCGTTATTCTTCATATCCTAAAACAAATAGGTGGCGAGCCCAGAATTTTGCGCCTAGGCCAAGCCCAGCATGTGACGGGCTAGCGTGAGATAGAGCAGTACTCCCAGCACATCTACAATGGTTGTGATAAACGGAGCCGACATCAGAGCTGGGTCAAACCCTAGGGTTTCAAACAAAATAGGCAGGGTGCCTCCGGCGGTAGAGGCCAGGATAGAGATGACTACCAGGCTAATGCCTACCGTCATAGCAACGGGGAGATTGCCCTGGAGCAAATAGGCCCACGCGGTGACTACGACTCCCAGCATGAGGCCCAGCACGGTACCGGCGATCGCCTCGCGCCGGATTACCGACAGCGCCTGCTTAGGGCCTATCTCTTGGGTATTGAGACCGCGAATGACCACCGTAGACGACTGCGCTCCCACGTTGCCGCCGCTGCCAATCAGCAGCGGAATGAAGGCGGCTAGGGACACCACCTGCTGCAAAATATCTTCCTGACTGCGAATGACGGCGGTAGTGACGGTGTTGGTAACCAATAAAACTGAGAGCCAGACCACCCGCTTGCGGGCAACGTGAAACAGGTTCGCCTGAAAATAGCTTTCGCCGCCGCTCTGCACACCGCCTAGCGCGTAGATGTCTTCAGTAGTTTCGGCCTCAATGACATCAATTAAATCGTCGACGGTGATGATGCCTACTAGGCGTTCCTCTGTATCGACTACGGGCACCGCTAGAAAGTCGTAGCGCTGCACTAGACGGGCGACTTCTTCCTGATCGGTGTCGGTGCGCACCGAGATCACGTCGCGGGTCATCAGGTCACCGATGGTTTGCTCAGGCTGGCCGGTAACTAAGTGGCGCAGCGAGAGGATGCCGGTCATGCGTCGGGCAGCATCGGTCACAAACAGGTAGTAGATGGTTTCGCTGAGAAAAGCGCGGCTGCGAATGTAGTCGAGGGCACGCAGCACTGTCCAGCCTTCCTTGAGGGCCACGTATTCGGGCGTCATGATGCGCCCGGCGGTGCCCGCTTCGTAGCCCAGCAGCTGGGCCGTGGCCTCGCGCTCCTGGGGGCTGAGCTGTGCCAGCAGGCTGCGCACAAATTTAGCCGGTAGCTCGTCAAATAGTCTGGCCCGGTCGTCGGGCGACATTTTATCGACGATATCAAGGACGTCCTGGCGCTTGAAGTCTTCGATTAAGGCCTGCTGCACGCTGGTGTCGAGGTTTTCGTAGACCTCAATGGCCTCGCCTTTGCCCAGCAGGCGAAAGGCGATCGCCTGCATGGTATCGGGCAGCCCCTCGATCGCCTCGGCAATATCGGCAGGCTGCACCGGCACCAAGAGCGCTTTAGCCCCCGGCAAATTACCCTGCTCTAGCAGCACCTGCAGCTGCGATCGCACCAGCTCTTGTAGCTCTCTGCGGTCTACGCTGAAGGTAGTTGGTGTGGTCTTCGCCTCAGTCAACGCCTGCATCTCGGCTAGAACAACTGCCCCTAGTCTAGTGTTACCTGGTCTTCCAGAGAAGTGAACCGTTAGGATTATTCTCCGCAACCTAGTAAAGGGTGGTTTAAGGCTGCCGCTAGCCTGGCGAGGACGAGCGCTAGAGAATGCGGTGAGGCTACTGCGGACTTTGGGCAGCGTCATTTTGGGCAGCGCCATTTTGGGCAGCGCCATTTTGGGCAGCGCCATAATGGGCACAGGCTATATTATCCCCATACCTCTCTATGGACTTTGCCCGGACTAACAGCGAGATCATCGACGGCCGCTACCGCATCCTGCAACCTCTGGGCCAGGGCAGCAGCGCCACCACCTACGCTGCCGAGGTGTTGGAAACAGGCCAGACCATTGCCCTTAAAGAACTGTCCCTGCGCGGCCTGCAAGACTGGAAGAAAGTTGAGCTGTTTGAGCGCGAGGCCCGCTTGCTCAAGTCCCTCAGCCACCCCGCTATTCCCCGGTATATCGACTCCTTTCAGGTAGATACTGCCGATAACCGCTGGTTTTACCTGGTCCAAGACCTAGCCGACGGCACATCCCTCGCCGACTGGGTTGAGGGCGGTGGCCGGGTTGACGAACCCGAAGCCCGCCGCATCGCCGCCGCTATGCTGGAAGTGCTGGTTTATCTTCACGGCCTCAACCCGCCCGTCATTCATCGCGATATCAAGCCCCAAAACATTATGCGGCGCGACGATGGTCACATCTACCTCGTCGACTTTGGCGCGGTGCAAGCCGTCTACCGCCACAGCCTCCAGGGCAGTACGGTGGTAGGCACCTACGGCTATATGGCTCCCGAGCAGTTTCGGGGTCAGGCCGTTCCGGCTACCGATGTGTACAGTTTGGGGGCAACGCTGCTGTTTTTGCTGACCCACCAGTCGCCCGCTGACCTGCCCCAGGAGCGCCTGCGCATTAGCTTTCGCCCCTATGTATCGGTGTCAGCGGCTTTTGCCGACTGGATTGACCGGCTAATCGATCCCCTGGTAGAAGACCGCTTTGCGTCGGCTCAGGCTGCCCTTGCTGCCCTTACCCAGCCCGCCGTTCTGCCTCCGGTACCCCGCACTCTGGCCCCTCGCCCCCCGGTCGGCACCCGCGTGCGGGTGCAGAAATCACCCGCCCAACTTACCATCAGCATTCCACCCCCCGGCCTGCAGAGCTACACGATGGGCCTGATCGTTATCAGCGTGCTGTGGAACGGGATTCTCGCTTTTATTTCAGTCAATGTCGCTGGGTCTGGGTCAGGCTTTGCTCTGCTGGCGATCGCGCCCTTCTGGCTGACGGGCGCTGGCATGATTGTGGGCGTC
>JBARUP010000255.1:0-2766 GCA_049645805.1 Nodosilinea sp. | reverse complement strand
TCGCGGCAAAAGCATCCGTTGCAAACGCTCAATTCAACCCCGTAGCCGCAATGCACCGCTCTAGGTTGGCGAATTTCTGACGACCCATCAAGCGTTGTTAAGTTGAGTGCCCGACCCTCGTCCCGGTGAGCGCCGCGATGTCATCCTCGGCAGCTTGAAACGATTCGTTGGCACTTAAGCGTAAGTTAGCTTTCTCGAGGCCACCACTGAGACGGCTGTACGCCTTGACACCTAACCGTTCTGCCTGACTTTGTCGAATCTCGAGGAGACCCACCAAACTCTTCAGTCGGCGAACTCGTCCTCGGGCGGGGTGGGCCTGCTAGTTGACAAAAAAAGGGCGACTCGAGGGCTAACCTCCTCCAGCATTTGCTGTCGTACGGTGTGCTCGATGCCTTCCAAACTATCGAGCCCCTCTGGGTCGCTATTGCGGTACAAAATCTCCGCAATCTCGGCTGTACAGGCTTCCAATCGCGTTTGGTCTTCAGGTGTCATGGTGAGTCATCCCTGGGGCTACCCTTCCATTCTCCCACTTGGCACTGTTTTAACGAAAGTGGGATGCTCCCAAGTTTAACCCTACGGCCTGCTGCACTCTTGCACTCGTCAATCCGTGATTACCCCTGTTGATCGAGGGCTCAAGTCAGGAAAACCCTACCTGACGTTGTAGCTTAGAGTGATCCCCGCAGGGAATAATGAACAAGTAAGGAAACTATAAAATCGCAATATAAAAGGACAACACCATGTCGCAAGATAGAAAGACCCAGGGACGTGGAGCTGCGCTAGACCCAACAGACAAAAATATTCGCCCTGACGTTGAGTTTGATCAGTGGGCTAGCGCCGTACGTCAGCAGATGGTCGACGCCCTCAAGCGTCGTGGCAATAGCTGATCTAGCCAAGCAACACTAGGTTCAAAAGGTTCTGGCACAGTCATCTAGAACCTTAGATTTGTCCTTCTCTAGTCCCCTCTTGGTAGACTACAGGTGCACCTGCTCCCTATGTCGCCAGCTCTGTGGCGTCAATCCTGTGGCCACCAAAAAAACTACCGGCAAAAGCAGCGGCAAGTCTAGCGAGAGTCCCCCTTCTGCTCCCGCTAGCTCTGGTCAAGGGTTCAAGGTGCAGGTGTTTTATTTGGCAGCCAGCAGCAATAGCCCCAAGGCTCCTATCAAAGATGCCCTTTGGTTTGCTACTTATTCGATCATTCCGCGCATCGGCGACTGCGTTTTTAGAGATGGCGTGTACTACCGAGTAGAACGCGTATTCTTGTATGAAAATTTAGCAGCTGGATGGTGTGCCGACGTTGAAGTTTCGTTCTATGGCAGGCGTTAACCAAATCTTCATCAAACACTCTAAATTCAGCGTTACAAAACTTATAAAGAACTGTGGCTAGAGGACCTGAAAACCCCGCTGTCACCGCGTTAGAAAGGCATTAGCTTTTAAGGGCCTTATGTTAAAGTGGGCGGGTAACATGTTTGGTTTTCGGTAGGCTGGTCAATCACAGTCTGATCTCTATTTTCGGGTAATCGGTGTGTACCACTCCGAATCGAACTTGTCTACATCACATGTCTAATTTGGAGTTGTACCATGTCGATTTATGTAGGAAACCTTGCCTACAGTGCTACGGAAGGAGACATCACCGAAGTCTTCTCCGAGTACGGAGCCGTTAGTCGCGTTACGGTTCCCACCGATCGCGAAACCGGTCGCCCCCGCGGCTTTGCCTTCGTAGAAATGGAGAAAGAAGCCGACGAAGATGCTGCCATCGAAGCCCTGAATGGGGCTGAATGGATGGGTCGTGAACTGCGGGTCAACAAGGCTCGTCCCAAGGAGAAGCGTGCTGGTGGCGGTAGCCCTCGCGGCAGCTTTGGCAGCGGTGGTGATAGAGATGGCGGCAACCGGGAGTTTTCCCGCTGGTAGAGCACCAGTTCTCTGCTTAACTAATGCGTTGTAATGGCAGAGGACTCATCCTCTGCCATTTTTGGTTTTATCGGGTCTGCTAAGGCCACTCCAGCACCCACTGGCCCAGGCGTCCGGTGCGAAAGTCGTTGAGAATGCGCTTAGCGGTACGCTCGGCATTGTCCTGAAACTTCTGGGTAGCCACCTGAGCGACAAAGCTTTCTCCACTGTAGTTTTCTAGCGCTACGCCGTAGCGGGCCTGCAGGATATCTTGATAGGAGTCTGGACTAGTCTGCTGTAGGTTCTTGAGTATGTCTACAAACGCTGCTGCCGTGCGCTGAGTATCATAGGAAGCCTCGCCGATGTCATCGCAGATTGCAAGCTTGGTTGCTGCCGCCTGATTCTCTAGTCGTGAGGGAATGACGCCTGGTGCATCTAGCAGATCAAGCTCCCCGGCTACCCGAACCCACCGCAGCTGGCGGGTGACTCCGGCTTTGCGAGCGCTAGCCACCGCCTTTCGATTGAGCAGCCGATTGATCAATGCCGACTTGCCGACGTTGGGAAAGCCAATGACTACCGCGCGAACGGGGCGCGGCTTCATGCCCCGGACCTGTCGACGCTGATTGACGGCATCGCCTGCGGTTTGAGCCGCCTTTGCGATCGCCTTGACTCCCTTGCCCTGCTGACCATCGGTGAAGTATGGCACTTCACCCTGCTGGCGAAACCAGGTCTCCCAAGCGGCACGCGCCGCAGGCGAAATCATATCGACCCGGTTGAGCACCAGCACCCGAGGCTTTTCGCCAACCCAGTCATCGACCTTAGGATGCCGCGTCGATCGGGGAATACGCGCATCTCGCACTTCTAACACCACATCCACAC
>JBARUP010000254.1:0-5161 GCA_049645805.1 Nodosilinea sp. | reverse complement strand
ATCGAAGACGCGCCACTCCCCCATGATGTGGTTATTTTTGATTGCCCAGGAACCATAGAGCAGTTTCACCAAATGGTTCTCCCAGCCTGCAACCAAATCTTGATCGTGCTCAAGCCGGACACAAAGGACATAAACGCTGGGTTTGGCTTAATCCAGTGGATTGCGGAATTTAGCAGGGATTTGCGCCTGAAGCCTAAGCCCAAGATACTTGGAGTCCAACCAAACGCTTTTGATAAAGATGCAGCTATGCATCGTGAATGCTTGGCTGATGGGCCAGGCATTGAGGATTCCTTGCCGGTGGTGCTGCGATCACTGCCAGAGCCCATCCATGTCTTCCCCGCGATCCAGCAAACTAGGTACTTAACCAACGCCGGAGCGGTAGGATTACCCCTGCGCCTGTATCGCAGCGATCGCACCACTTGGAAGATCGCGGGGCTTTTTGAGGCTTTGGCTAAAGCTGTAATGGAGGCTGATCATGGCTAAGGGTGTCAAGCGCTCCTTCACGAATTTAGCTCAAGGGGCTAATACAGCCCAGGCTGTATCGCTTCTAGGGGAGAAGGATGAGGAAATTGAAGCTCTCAAAGAAAGGATTAAAGAGCTTGAGGTAGGGGTTGCTGGAGGGACAACCGATTGGGTTTGGATTGATGTAAACCTAATTGAGCCAATGGCGATTTCGATCACTGATAATTCAGGCAAGGTGGTCGAAGTTTTTGGGCAGCCTCGAAAATTTTTCGACCTAGAGGGCATGGCTCAAAGCCTCAGAATAGAGGGGCAGCAAGACCCTGTAGTACTACGCACAGTGGGAGAAGGTCGCTACCAGTTGCTGGATGGCGAAACGCGGTGGAGATCCATCAAGGATGTGCTAGGCCAGGCGAAGATCAAGGCCAGGTTTCATGAGTGTAGCGACGAGGAAGCCCTAGCGTACACGCTAGTGGGCGATGCACTGAAGAATCGTTTCAATGCCCTGGAGCAAGGGGAATCGATCGTCAACTTGCTCAGGTCAAAACTAAAAAAAACTGAGCAGGAAGTTGTCTCGATCCTTTACAGGATTCAGAATCAGCTGGTTTCAAAGGGAAACGACAAAGAATCGATCGAGTGGATCTATGAAAACGTAGATGGTTCTGAGGTTGTTCTGCGATTACTATCCTCGCTAAATATCACGATAGCAACGATGGTAAATGCTAGGTTACCCTTGATGTTACTCCCGGAAAAACTCAAAGATTCAATCAATAATCGAACGCTAACACCAAGCAACGCACTGACACTTAGAAATGCCCACGAATCGATCTGGTCTAAAGCGATTGAGGGTCAAAATGGCACAATGCCAAAGCGCAAGATGAAAGCGCTTATCAACAAACTGGCGCTGGAGATGGCCGATTCATCGCCGACCTTGGCGGTGAATAGCAGTGCAGAAATTGACGCTGACAATACTGAAATTGATTCAAGTTCAGGCTCTGGGGAGATTACAAGTGAAGCGAACTTACAAAAATCGGTCAAAGTAGCTGCTGCTGAATCACTTGAAAAAAATGCAAATGCAACGACTGTTCTAAAAACGCTTCTGAAACAGCTCAGGACTCTTCGTATCGACGATAGTATTGAAAATGACGACAAAGGATTGGAACTTTTGGAAAGAGTTTCAGCCTCGATTCAGGCGCTTTCGGAATACTACCAAGATAAGGGAAAAGAAGGGAAGGGTAAGCAACAAAAGCAATAAAAATATAGCGCTATATGAAGCCACAAGCCTGGGCCGGTCGTTTCTGTGGGCGATAGCGACACGATAAGGATTAACTACCAGGCGATCAAGGTGCTGGTGTTGACGTGCGATCGCAATCCTGCCCCATAATCAGGCAACCTAACCCCAGGCATAGATGCACCCTAAAAGCTCCCTACCGTGGCTACCAGGCTCGGTGAGGGTCTTTTTTTGCGGCAATAAAAAGCCCGCTGGTTTCCCAGCGGGGGTGTGGGTGTACTTTGCTTTGAGCAAAGACCTGGGCTGACCGGCTGGGCGATCGTCAGTGAAAAATGAGAGCATCCCTCCCTATCTAACAGATTAACCCACTGCTAATGGGGGGGTTGCTCTTTTGCGTGGGGGGCTGTCTGGAACTCACACAGCCCCCACCCCGCCAAACTAGCACAGCTACCGAGGGGTGGGCTAGGGTGCGATCGCAGCTCGCCCAGGCCAGAGATTTACGGATGAGGTCAAAGGAGGCTCTGTAGGCTCAGCAGCAGACTTGGGTGCTTTTTTAGCCTTCTCGCCTTTCAAAGCTTCCCTAACCACTTCTGTAGAGCTATGGATACCAAAGTCTCCAGGTACTCAGAACAGCCTTCAATCCCGAGTGATAAACGAGCATAACCCTCTACCGAAACTGGGATATGGGAGCGGTGACTGAGATTATTCAACAGCGCCTGCCTTGGCCATCTGCTTTTCGGAATAGCGTCCCATTCTTCTTTCAGGCGCATTTTGCCGAGCCCTTGAGATACGTGCCCAACGTGAGTCAGGTTACCGTCGTTCAACCACAGTCTTAGCCGACCGACCATCTCTGTCCTGCGGGACCCGACCCAGTAAGTAGGAAGGGTTAACCAGAGAAAGAGTACAGGCCGCTGCTGGCTCTGGTTAAAGCAGATCTCCGCACACAGCTTAGTCTTGCCGGTGCCGTACTGAATGCTTTTGGCCTCGGCAACCTCCTGAATCCTCGAGTCAAAGTTCAAAATCTGCTGTCTAGTTCTTAGGAAAGCCTGCTGCTCCATTGCTGAGCAGGCCCCCAGCCACTTAATCAAAAGCTCTGGTACATTGGCCAAATCCTCAGACTGACGGCTCAAATGGCTCTCCTGATACGGCAGAACAGCTCGAACCGGTGGGCAACCATCATTTTCAAATTTCAGTTCGAGGTAAAACTGATCGTCTTGAACTACCCCCACCTGAATGAACTCGAAGGATAACCGGCTGTGTTGCCGATCGATGTGGTTGTGGCGGTGAAAGGAGGGTGCGATCGCAATTAGGCGAACTGGCTTCTCGTAGTCAATGACATCCGAGAAAGGGCGTTCCTCCAGCAGGTTGGCATAGTAGCGGGTAAGTTGCTGAACGACATAGCGATCTTCTATGTTCTTCAGCTCCAGAATCACAAGGCGGCGATCTGCCGTCAAAGCCAAAATGTCGCAAACCTCACCCATGACGGCATACTGCCGCTGGAACGGGCGCAGGTGCAGGAGATCTTGCAAGGCGCTCCATACAAAGTCTTCGAGCGATTTCTCACTGGCAAACTCCCATCCTTGAGCTACTTTCCTAAGCGACACGCTGCCTAACGGGCTAACCACAGATTGTTCTTCCATACTCAGAACGTCCAATCTAGCAATGAGTTACAGCCTTATTGGGCACAATGGGGAAACTCAAAACCCTTGGCACAATGGCCACTCTCATCCCCTCCTACAGCAGCTGCACCTCTCGCATGACCGGGGGAGAGCGCCGCCTGGCCCAGCGGCTCGAAGCCAAGCTCGATGATGACTACCTGCTCTGGTATGACGTACCCGTAGGCCCTAAAGCCCTGCATCCTGATTTCATCCTCCTGCACCCCGCGCGCGGCCTCTTCGTGCTGGAGGTCAAAGACTGGAAGCTAGACACCATCAAATCTGTGAACCCTGATGAGTTTGCGATCGCAACCCCACCCCAGGGCTTGATCAAACAGGTCAAAAATCCCCTCCACCAGGCGCGAGATTACGTCCTAGCCATGTGCTCACTACTGGAGCAAGACCCAGAGCTAGTGCAGACCGCAGGCCGCTACCAGGGCAAGCTGCGCTGCCCCTACGCCTATGGTGTGGTGATGCCCAACATCACCCGCCGCATGTTCGACGCTGAGCCGGTGCTGGGCCAGGTGATTCATGCCAACCTGGTCATCTGCAAAGACGAAATGACCGAGGCCGTAGACCCAGGGGTCTTTCAAGAGCGGCTATGGGCCATGAGCCACTACAACTTTGGCACCACGCTAACCAACGAGCAGATCGATCGCGTTCGCTGGCACCTATACCCAGAGATGCGCATCTCCGCCAAACAACTCTCTTTCTTCGATGATGAGCCCGCCGACACCCTACAGACCGCTATCCCGCAGGTGCTCAAGGTCATGGACCTACAGCAGGAGCAGCTGGCCCGCAGCCTGGGCGAGGGCCACCGGGTTATTCACGGGGTGGCTGGCTCTGGCAAAACCTTGATTTTGGCCTACCGCTGTCAGCATCTAGCAGAGGCCATGCAGACCGTTTTGGTGCTGTGCTTTAACGTAGCGCTGGCTTCAAGACTGCGATCGCTCATGAGAGAGAAGGGTCTAGAGCATCTGGTCACCGTCCGCCATTTCCATGGCTGGTGTACCGATGTGCTGAAGCAGCACCAGCTACCGCGCCCCGATTATCGGCAATACAAAGGCGCTGAGTACATCCAACGGCTAGAGGCTGCGGTGGTGGCCGCCGTCGAGGCTGGGAAGATTCCCACCGGCTATTACGGGGCGGTGATGGTCGATGAGGGCCACGACTTTGCCCCTGAGTGGCTAAAGCTAGTCGCCCAGATGGTGAACCCCTCCACCGATTCCCTGCTGGTGCTCTACGACGATGCTCAAAATCTCTACGGCAAACGGGCTAAGCAGGAATTTAGTTTTAAAAGCATTGGCATTAAGGCCCAGGGCAGAACTACAATCCTCAAGCTCAACTACCGCAACACCGCCCAAGTGCTGATGCTGGCCTACGAGTTCGCTAAAGAGGTCATGCTACCCACCAGCCCTGATGAGGACATGCCGCCCCTGGTGCAGCCTAACAGCGCCGGGCGCGAGGGGCCGGTACCGGAGCTGGTCAAGTGCCGGAGCTATAAGGCCGAGATAGATCACATCATCCAGAGAGCCCAGCAGCTGCAAGAGCGGGGGATTCCTTGGAATGAGATGGCGATTATCTACCGCGAGAAATGGATGGGAGAGAAAGCATTCCAACAACTCCAGCAGGCCGGGTTGCCCGTGGACTGGCTCAACCGGAGCAGCAGCAGCCGTAGCTTTGACCCATCGACCCAAAGCATCAAGCTGATGACCATGCACGCGAGCAAGGGGCTAGAGTTCCCGGTGGTGTTCATTCCTGGGGTGGGCTATCTGCCGAACCGCTATAACGATGTGGCTGATGAGGCCCGGTTGCT
>JBARUP010000253.1:0-3390 GCA_049645805.1 Nodosilinea sp. | reverse complement strand
GGCCTATGGTCTAGATCAGGTCCAGAACGAAACCATTCTGGTGTTTGACCTAGGAGGCGGCACCTTTGATGTATCTATTCTCGATGTGGGTGACGGAGTGTTTGAGGTGCGATCGACCTCGGGCGATACCCAGCTCGGGGGCACCAACTTCGACACCAAAATTGTTGACTGGCTGGCCGAGCAGTTCTTAGAACAAGAAGGTATTGATCTGCGTAAAGATCGCCAGGCCCTACAGCGCCTCACCGAAGCCGCCGAGAAAGCCAAGATTGAGCTATCGGGCGTGGCCAGCACCGAAATCAGCCTGCCCTTTATCACCGCCACTCCCGACGGTCCTAAGCATATTGAAACCCGCCTCAGCCGCTCGCAGTTTGACGAGCTCTGTGGTGATCTGGTTAGCGCCCTGCGCGCGCCCCTAAAGCAGGCGCTGAGCGATGCGGGCCTGACCCCAAACGACATTGACGAGGTGGTGCTGGTGGGCGGCGGCAGCCGCATGCCTATGGTGCAGGATCTGGTGCGATCGCTGATTGGCCTCGAACCTAGTCAGGCCGTCAACCCAGATGAGGCCGTTGCCGTGGGCGCTGCTGTGCAGGCGGGCATCATCACCCAGGAAGTGCAGGACATCATGCTGCTCGATGTCACCTCCCTATCGCTGGGGCTAGAAACCATCGGCGGCGTGATGAAGAAGGTGATTCCCCGGAACACCACCATTCCGGTGCGGCGATCGGATATTTTCTCCACCTCCGAGAACAATCAAACCTCTGTGGAGGTGCACGTGCTCCAGGGCGAGCGCGAGATGGGGGGCAGCAACAAGTCGCTGGGCCGCTTCAAGCTGATGGGCATTCCCCCCGCGCCGCGCGGCGTGCCCCAGGTGCTGGTCTCTTTCGACATCGACGCCAACGGCATCTTGCAGGTGTCGGCTATGGACAAGACCACCGGGCGCGAGCAGAGTCTGACCGTGCAGGGGGCCTCCAACCTCGAAGAGGGCGAAGTGCAGCGCATGATCCGCGAGGCCGAAGAATTTGCCGAAACCGATCGCCTCCAGCGAGAGCGGGTAGAGAAACGCAACCGGGCCGAAGCGCTGACCTTCCAGGCAGAGCGGCTGCTGCGGGAGGTAGCGCTCGACTTTGGCATGCAGTTTGCTCGCGATCGCCGCCGTCGTATTGAAGGGCTGGTGCAAGAGCTGCGCGACTACCTAGAGCGCAGCGACGAGCGCGGTATTGACATCGCCCAGGCCGAGCTCCAGGACGAACTCTACGATCTCAACCGCGAAGCCTACCTGTACGAATCTGATGATGAAGCCGAGGGCGGTATTCTCGGCCAGATTGGCAACACCCTGAAGAAAACCTTCACCTTTGACGACGACCTAGATGCGCGGCCCAACTACGGTTACCAAGGGACATCTTCCTTGGGCAACTGGGACGACGACTGGGATTATGACAACCGCGGTGGGCCGGGCGGTCAACGCTATGACAGTCCGGCCTACGACAACCGCGCCTACGGTACTACTGGCTACAACGGTCAAGGCTACAATCAGGGCTACAACGACCCAGGCTATGGCAATCAGGGCTACAGCGACTATGGCGATGGTCGAGATCCCAATCGCAGCTACAGCGGCAGCGGCTATGATGGCTCACCAGATGGAAACCGCCGCCCGGCTAGCCGTCCCCAACCTCCTGCCTCAAACTCTGGCCGTCAGGATTATGGCTCTCAGGACTACGGTCGCCAAGACTACGGTCGCCAAGATTATGGCTCTCAAGACTATGGCTCTCAAGACTATGGGCAATTCTCCAATGGCGATGCCACGCCACCGCCCCGTTCTGAACCCGCTCGCCCTGGATACGATGAGGGTTTCAGGGACGCGGGCTATGATGACCAGCGCTACATCAGCCCCCGCACTCCCGAAAGGGGCGAAGACTATAACAGGGCCGCCCGCGGCCCAGACCGAGACCCCAGCCGCGACGTCAGCGGCAGCTACAAAGGCCAGGGCCGCGAGCGGCCGCCAGCATCTCCTCAGGCTCCCCCAAATAACTCCCCAAACAACTGGGATGACGACCCTTGGGGGGCTGCACTACCGAGTCGCTCCCCCAGTCAAGCTCCCGAAAGCCGCCCCCGACCCGCTCCAGCCTCCGAGCGAGATACCAATAGCGATCGCCGTCCGGCTCCCCGCTACGATGACGACAGCCGGAGTGATCGCGACGAATGGCTCTAACCCACCCACTCATTCACCCGTCTACTCATTCACCCACTTACCTATCGCTCGATGGAGAACTTTCGGAACTACTACGAGATTCTGGGGGTTTCGAGAGAAGCGGCCTTTAGCGATATCAAACAGGCCTACCGCAAGCTAGCCCGGCGGTATCATCCCGACCTCAACCCCGGTGATCAGGTCGCAGAAGACCAGTTTAAGCTGCTGAGCGAAGCCTACACGGTTCTTTCCGACGACGAAAAGCGAGCCCAGTACGAGAAGTTTAGTGAATACTGGCAGCAGGAGGGCTTCAAACAGGGGCAGGGTAAGTCGGTCGTCGGGGATATCTTCGGCGGACGCATTTCTCTCGAAGACTTTGGCTTCGGCGAGTTTCCCGACTTCAACCTCTTTGTTGATCAGCTCCTCAACCGCCGCCCTGCTGCCCGCCGCGGTATCGAGAATACCAGCAGCGGCTACAACGATACTGGTACCGTCTACGAACCGGCGAAAGCAGGCCGCCGCGACGCCGACGCCGACCTCGTTATTCCCCTCGAAAAAGCCTTTCGGGGTGGACGAGAGCGTATTCGACTAGAGGACGGGCGATCGCTCGAAGTCAATATGCCAGCGGGCATGGTCACCGGCCAGCGCATTCGCCTGCGCGGCCAGGGCATTGGCGGCGGCAATCTCTATCTGCGCATTCAGGTTGACCCCCACCCCTTCTACACCCTTCAGGACAATGACGTATACTGCCAAGTGCCCATCACCCCCAGCGAGGCCGCCCTGGGCAGCACGATTGATATTCCCACCCTCGACGGCCCGGTGCGAACGACGCTGCCTCAGGGAGCGCAGACGGGGCAGATTATTCAGCTAGCAGGGCGGGGCTACCTCATTGGTAGAGAAAGCCGAGGTGACCAGATTGTGGAACTAGAGGTAGTGGTGCCGACCGAGTTAAGCGATCGCGAGAAAGCCCTCTACGAAGAACTGCGCCAGACCGAGCGCTTTCGCCCCCGCGCCGAACTGCCTGTGTAGTCCTATACGTGATCTCAATGGCTGCCCAACTCAAAGCTAGAGCTAGCTAGATGAGTCGCCAACCCAAACAACCCTAAATATATGTCTAAAAAGTTACAAACCCTTCTGTCAGTTCTTATTCTGTAGTGACCTACCCAGGGGAGCGAAATTCCCTTAAAAGTCGGTAGTTTCAGCCC
>JBARUP010000252.1:0-9855 GCA_049645805.1 Nodosilinea sp. | reverse complement strand
CAGTTAGTGACGATATTTTTTGCTCTCAATACGTACTTATCCCTCAGGACAAAGCCTCGCTGAGAGATCTACGCTCAGAAGTAGACTTGCAAGTGTTTTAGGGCACTAGAAAATCTGCCGACAAGAGGCAGAAAACAAACAGTCTCGCAGTGATTTGATAGGATCTTCGCCTAACTATAGGGGAATCACTAAGCTGTTAGCTCTAGCAGAGCACCATAAAACACAGTCAGACTTTTGGGAGAATTGGAATGTGTCAACAAAACTCTCAAAAAAGTTGAGATTTACCATTTCAAAGTTGATGTCCAATTACAAAGCATCAGTTGGAACGTGGTAGATGCTGCTCAAAATATCGCGGTGCTCAACGGTGGCGTTACAGCTGGTAGTGCTGTTGTTTTACTTAACTTATTTACCCTTGAGTACAAATTAAACCATGAGGGTAAAAGTGTCTACAGTACGAGCGCTAGCTTACTAAAACCGATGTGCCACAAGCTTAAAGGTGACGATGAAGGCTGAAGTAACATTTGGTCAGTTTTACTCTGAGGATATGGTACTGAAACCTTGTCTAACTGGCAATCACCCTGGATAAGCACTTTCAGGCTCCCTCACCCTAAAGACCAAGATAAGAGAATTATGTTCCCAGATTAAAGTTGATGTTAGTTTGTTAAAGCGGGAGAGACTCAAGCGTCCTGAAATGGGGAGCCCGTGTATTTCACCTAGCGAAGGGAGAAGCTAACCTACGTCGCTCAGGGGCCCCGCGTCTCAAACCCCAGTGGAATCTCACCCCTTTTAGACGCTACGGCTGAAGCTGCATTAGTACACTTAGGCTTTGTGGAGAGACACTCGGTAGAATACATCACATGAAGCAAGTTTTGCTATTGCTCATTTACGGCTATCGCCAGCTGCTGTCGCCGCTGTTTCCGCCTACCTGCCGCTTTACCCCCACTTGTTCGCAGTACGCGCTGACGGCGATCGAGCGGTTTGGTCCGGCGAAGGGGAGCTGGCTAGCAGCGCGAAGAATTACGTGCTGTCACCCCTTTCACCCCGGCGGCTACGATCCGGTACCTGAGGGGTTGTCTGCTGAGGGAGAGTCAGCTCAAGAGTAGGTAGGTTAGGTAAAAGTTCTCAGTGTAAGAAGTGTCGCACGCCGGTCATGGCCATGATCAGGCCGAGCTCGTTGGCGGCTTTAATCGAATCCTCATCGCGACGGCTGCCTCCCGGCTGCACCACGGCCCGAACGCCCGCTGCTGCCGCTGTGCGGACTGAATCATCGAACGGGAAGAAGCCATCGCTCGCCAGCACGGCATTCTGAGCTTTCTCACCTGCCTGGGTCAAAGCAATACCAACGGAGCCAACCCGGTTCATTTGCCCCGCCCCAATGCCGAGGGTTTGCTGCTGGTGTGTCACAACGATCGCATTCGATTTCACGTGTTTAACGACGCGCCAGGCAAACAGCATTTCGGCCAGCTCGGCTTCGCTAGGCTGGGCCTCGGTGACGATCTGCCAGGTGGCGGGGTCGTCGCGGTAGGTGTCGAGGGCCTGGAGCAGGAATCCGCCTGCGATCGCAGTCACTCCCTGCTTTGGTCCGCTCAGCAAATCTTTTAGCACCAGCACGCGCAGGTTCTGTTTTTTGGCCAGAACAGCTTGAGCCGCCTCATCACAGCCTGGAGCCACAATACACTCCAGAAATGTGCCGGTGAGCTGCTGAGCAGTGTCAGTGTCTATGGCGCGATTGAGCACCACAATGCCGCCAAAGGCAGAGACATCGTCGGCATCGTAGGCCCGGCGGTAGGCCGTAGCTAGCGTATCCCCCATTGCTACGCCGCAGGGGTTGGTGTGCTTGAGCACTGCCGCTGCCGGTCGGTCGCTGGGGAACTCGGCAATAATGCGTCTCGCGGCCTCCAAATCAACCAGGTTGTTGTAGCTCAGTTCTTTGCCCTGAAGCTGCTCGGCACCAGCCCAGCCGGTGGGCATACCAGTGCGGTACCAGGCTGCTGCTTGGTGAGGGTTTTCGCCGTAGCGCAGCGTGGCCTGCTGGCGACCCGTCAGCGTCCACTGCTGGGACAGCGCATCCGCGTCGCTGGCGGACTGGGTGAGGTAGGCGGCGATCGCCTGGTCGTAGCTGGCGGTGTGCCAAAACGCGGCGCGAGCGCAGGCCTGACGAAATTCTAGCGGCACCTGTCCCTGGTGCTCGCGAAGGGAATTTAAATAAGGCCCATACTGCTCGGCGCTGCACAGCACCGTTAGGTAAGCGTGGTTCTTAGCCGCTGCTCGCAGCAGCGTCGGCCCGCCAATGTCGATGTTTTCAATCGCTTCTGGCATCGCTACGTTTGCTTTTGCGATCGTCTGCTCAAAGGGGTACAGGTTCACGACTACCAGATCCAGCGGGCGAATGTCGTTATCGGCCAGGTCTTTTTGGTCTTTGGGTAAATCTTGCCGCGCCAGAATACCGCCGTGAATTTTGGGGTGCAGCGTCTTCACGCGTCCGCCTAAAATTTCGGGAGAGCCCGTGTAGTCCGACACCTTGGTGACGGGGAGGCCTGCCGCTGCGATCGCCTTGGCTGTACCGCCGCTGCTAATCAGGTCAAAGCCAAACTCGTTTATTAGCGTCTTGGCCAGCGGCTCTAGCCCAGTTTTATCGGATACGCTCAACAGTGCCAGGCGTGCCATAGGCGCTCTATCTCTTGATTTTGCAGACCCTTACTATACCGAAAAAGCCTAGCCGTTCTTCCTCACCTATACTGTGAGTCAAGCCTTTGACGATCAGCTGAGGTCTGCTTCTCCATCCCCTTGCCTGATCTACTTACCTTCCTCATTCGGGATGATGCTCCAGTGCTCAACTCAAGTTTTGGTGGGCCGCTTCTATGGGCGACGATGGTGACTCAGCAACTAGAGCTAAAGACCCAGCGACTCGTGCTGCGGCTGGGCATGCCAGACGACATTTTAGCGATTTTGCACTACTACCGGGCCAACCGCGCCTACCTCGAACCCTTCGAGCCGCAGCGCCCAGACGACTTCTATACCCGCGACTTTTGGCGAACCATACTAGCCGCAAGAGAGCGCGACTTCTTTGCCGGTCAGTCGGCAAAGCTGCTGATGTTTTTGCGGGTAGACCCCGATCAAGTCATCGGCACCATCAACCTCAACAACATTGTGCGGGGGGCGCTACACGGAGCTACGTTGGGCTATGGGCTGTCGGCTAAAAATCAGGGTCAGGGCTACATGACTGAAGCAGGACAGCGGCTGGTTGACTATGCCTTTGCGGAACTGAATCTGCACCGCATTGCAGCTAGCTACATGCCCCACAACTACCGCAGTGCCAATGTGCTCAAGCGTCTGGGTTTTCAGCTTGAGGGCGTTTCCAGAGATTTTCTGTTCATCAACGGCCAGTGGCAAGACCACGTGATGACCAGTCTGACCAACCCCAGCTGGCAGATGCCGATATAAAGAGGTTTTTCTGCCGCAGCTGGTTAAAGTCAGGAGCGGCAAAAGCAATGGGCGCAAAGGCGGTAGCGGAAACAGCAGCGGTCAGAAGGGAAATAGCGACTGGAGACACACCCAAGATAGAGAGCGATCCATACCTCCTAGAGGATTTCTTACCTTTATTTGGTTGCCATAGTAAAAATTAGCTGCCGAATTCTACGTTCTGTTTTGTCTGACTCTGCGATCGCCACCGCCCCTGCGCTTCCTACTCCTCAGCCTTCATTAGCTGCTGCCAACCGCCATCGGCAGTGGATGCCAGAGCAGGTGCTGTTCACCCCCGCTGCCCTCAAAGAACCCTGGGGCCAGCAGATTCTTCAGCGCGTGCAGGCGCTAGACCTACCCGTAGAATTTCTAAAGCAAAACCGCATTACCGGCCTCAGAGGCGAAACAGAGCGTGAAACCTACGCTCTGGCTAAGCGCACCTTAGCGGTGGTCACCGCCCCAGCCGGTCAGCTCAAGCTAACCCCAATTCCCCCCTCCGCCGACTGGCAGTTCCATCTGGCGCAGGGGTGCCCTGCCCACTGCCAATACTGCTATTTGGCGGGCAGCCTACAGGGGCCGCCCGTGATTAGGGCCTATGCTAACCTGCCGCAAATTCTGGATAACCTGCACCACTACGAAAAACCCGATCGGCCTACTACCTATGAGGTCAGCTGCTACACCGACCCCCTGGGCATTGAGCATCTCACCGGCAGTCTGGCGGAGTGCATTCGCTACTTTGGTACCCGCGAACAAGGCTATCTGCGGTGGGTGTCGAAGTTTGACAGCGTAGATGAGCTGCTGAATCTGCCTCACCACGGCCATACCCGCTGCCGCTTCAGCATCAATGCCGCCTCCGTTTCGCGCTTTTTAGAGGGGGGAACAGCGTCTGTAGCCGAGCGGCTTCAGGCCGTCCGCAAACTGGCGCTGCCGATCGAGCAGGGGGGCGGTGGCTACCCAGTTGGCCTTGTCGTCGCTCCCATCATGCCCCTGGAGAACTGGCGCGAAGAATATGCTCAGCTTTTAGACGCCGCTGCCGCCGCGCTAGATTTTGACTGTGACCTCACCTTTGAGCTGATCTCCCACCGCTTCACTCCTGGCTCCAAGGACGTGCTGCAGCAGTGGTACCCCAGCAGCAGGCTGGACCTAGACGAAGCAAACCGTACGACCAAGCGCAATAAGTTTGGCGGCGTTAAGTACGTCTACGACAAAGACACGATGAAAGAGCTGCGGCGCTTCTTTGAGAAGGGGATTACCCAGCGCTTTCCTGAAGCCGAAATTCTGTACTGGACCTAGGCATAAACATAGTGCGGGTTTGCGCTAATCTGTGACAGATGCATCGTGCGCAACGCTATGTAGAGTTTGGCAGTACGTGTCTATGGCTGAAGGACAGGAAGGAAGGCTGCTGGGAAAGCGCTACCGAGTGCTGCGGCAGCTGAGTCGGGGCAGTTTTGGCGACACTTACCTGGCTGAAGACAGCCACCGCTTTAAGGAACTCTGCGTACTCAAAGCGTTTAACCCTCAGGTATCTGGCGAGCTAGCGCTTGATAAAGCCCAAACCCTGTTTGAGCGCGAGGCCAGTATTCTTTACCAGATTAACCACCCCCAGGTGCCTCGGTTTCGGGAACTGCTGAGGGCTGAGGGCCAGCTGTTTCTGGTGCAGGACTATATAGAAGGCCCCACCTACCGCGAGCTGCTCGAACGCCGCCGGGGTCTAGGTGAGAGCTTTTCTGAAGCCGAAGTAGTGCAGTTTTTAATGCAGACTCTGCCGCTGCTGCAATACCTGCACAGCGTTGGTATTGTACACCGCGATATTTCGCCCGAGAATCTAATTCAGCGCAATGCCGACGGTCGCCCGGTGCTGATCGACTTTGGTGGTGTCAAGCAGCTGGTGGTTAACGTGCGCTATCAGCTAGGGGTAGCCCAGCCCTACCGAGCGGCTGACGGCACCGTTACTCAGCTGGGCACCGCAGGCTATGCCCCCGAGGAACAGCTCGAGTCGGGCCAGGTCAACCCCGCTACCGATCTCTACGCACTGGGAGTTACCGCCCTGGTGCTGCTGACCGGCCAAGACCCAAAGGTCCTCTACGACGAGCGCCGCGATCGCTGGACCTGGCCCGAGCAGGTCGAGGTATCGGACACCTTGAGTCAGGTGCTGACTCGACTGGTAGCCTATCAGCCTGAAGCACGATACCCTTCGGCGGGGCAGGCTCTAGCCGCGCTCAACCTAGCTCACCCAGACCCGCTCTCTACCGCCTGGGCACAGCCAATGCCGGTGCGGATGCAGCCGGTAGTGCCGCCGCCTCAGCCAGTGGCGACGGTGGCTGTATCCCCGGCCGCTCCGTACGCTTCTAAGCCCTACGACTCCGCAGCGGTAGCTCCCCCTCCTCGGGCCGTGCCCGCGCGAAGAACATCGCCGGGTTGTTGGCCTGCCCTGGTAGGTCTTCTGCTCACTGTGGGGATTGGTGGGGGGCTGTGGTGGTGGCTCGACCCGCTGAGCCAGTTTACGAGAGACGGAGCAACGGTAGTCTTGCCCGGCGGCAGTAGTGCCAGCAGCCCCAACTTAAGCCAGACCGAGCAGGCCCGCAAGCAGGCTCTGCGCGATCGCGCCAGCGCTCTCAGCATCGACTGGAGCTACCTTACGGCGCTAACCGACCAGCTTTTCTACCAGCAAAACCCCGACCGCCGGGGAACCCAGCTCACCGACCAGCCCGCTGATGAGTCTCTGCGGGCCGAGTGGGACACTATCGCCGCCGCCAACCTTGATGTGCTCGAAGCTAACCTCAGCACCGAGGCCCGAGAGAAGCTAGGCCGCTATAGCTCCGCCGATAGCGATCGCTGGCAGCGTCAGGTTAACGCCCTCTTCGTCAGCAGTAATGCCCTCTATGACCTAACCGACGCTCGCTTTGAGCAGCTGTTTCCAGGACAAGTTAGTCAAGATTTTGTTGAAACTCCAGCCGCTCAAATCTGGTTTGGCCTGGCCCAAGACCAGGTCAACGCTCTAGACAGCGGCCAAACCCTGACCGAAATCTCCTTTGAGCAGGATCGCTTTAGCCAGCAGCAGCAGGGCAACCTAGATCCGGGCCAGGGTCAGGTCTACATTCTCAACCTCAGTGCTGGACAGCTTCTGCGCCTCAACCTCCAGGCTCCGTCTGGCAGTACGCGACTATCGGTCTACGTGCCGGTGCCTACCGATGCGGTACCTCACATCCTTGCCGATGCTGAGCAAAACACCTGGGCTGGTGAGCTACCCCAGTCAGGCTATTACGAAGTGGTAGTAGTGTCCCAGGCCAGTTCCGCCGTGTCCTACGGTCTTACCGTAGCGGTCGATAACGTCACCGATGACATCATCAACCGCCCCACCCCGCCTCAGAAAGATAACTAACCGTAACAGAGGCTGGTACGTTGTCAATTTTTTCCCTAAATTTAGAATAGCCTTAGGCACCGCGATCGCAGGTACAGCTAGATCAACGCATCTCAGCTGTCTTGCACCGCATCCTGATGGCACGTTCTCCTGATAGTTGTTGCTACCGCATCCTGAGCAAGTTACAGAGCAAGTTACAGAGTGATATCACCTCGTACTAGAGCACTCCATCGCCATGAGACCCGCCCTCCTAAACTCCCTTCAGCAATCCGACAGACGCTACCTAAGCGACGCAGAACTTCGTCCCCTAGCCCAGTTTGTCACCTCTTTCAGTTCTCGATCTAAAGCCTACACTCAGCTCCAGGCTGAAAGCGAAACACTGGCACTCAACACCCTGCGACGGCTTATACTCACCCACCGTCAGGCGGTACAAGAGCACGGAGCCAAGTGCCAGCGCGACTTGCTCTACACGTTGGAGACTATTGCTAAAGCCATTTTGCTCGATAACCCCGATGGCTTCGTCGAAGAGTATGTCGTGTGGATGCAGAATATTACTCGCGCTCTGCACAAAGAAGACGCCGCGATCGCCGCCTACCGCAGCCTAAAAATAGAGATCGCTAGCACCCTATCGACCGAAACAGCCCGTTTAGCCAACGGCTATTTGGACAAGCTAATCACCGCTATTGCTAACGGCGTGTGAAGTTTTTGGCTAGACCCGTCAAGATCATCTCTAGGGCTGGTGCTGTCCTAGGACGCCTGGGAAAACTGGAGATACTCACACATTCATGGTCTGCGCTCATGAACCTAGGTCACGCCCAGCCCGTAGTCGCTTCAAGGGCAGACATATCGATCCATGCCGCCGCATCTAGAGCCTATCTAATTAAACTTTCGACATTTCAAGAGCAGCCGCTGCTGGGCAACTACGAGCAAGGTAGCCTGCGGCTCAGCGACTGCGGCCAGATTGTGGCCGACGAGTGGGTGCGTTCTGCTACCAACCGCAAAGGCATCTCAGTAGATATCTGGACTATTACTCCGAGTCTTTTGCAGAGCATTGTCTTTGTACAGGTACCCGATGACTCTACTACCAGACTGGCCAAAGGTCTGATCGAGAGCCTAGGCAGCCAGAAACCCTGGCTGCTGTCTTGGTTCATTGCTAGCTTCAAAGCCGCCGCCGCAAAGCGCATTAATCTGCGGCTCAACCAAGTGGGGCAGTCGGTGTGGCAGCGCAACTACGACGAGCACTTAATTACTGATCAGGCTCACCTGTGCCAACTGCGCCATCAGCTCCAGCTAGTAATCCATTAGCCGTTCAGCTTTTCCTTGACTAGGGCCTGCACCTTGCCCCCATCGGCTCGGCCCTTAAGCTGCTGCATAGCAGGCCCCATCACCCTGCCCATGTCTTTAGGAGATGCGGCCCCCGTTTTAGCAATCAGCTCGTCGATGACCGCTTCTACCTCAGCATCGCTTAACTGCTGAGGTAGATACTCCGCAATAATCTCTAGCTCCTGAGCTTCCTGGGCCGCTAAGTCCTCACGACCGGCCTTCTGGTACTGCTCTACCGAGTCTTTACGCTGCTTGGCTAGCTGCGTCAGCACTTCGAGCTCTTGGTCGGGAGTAAGTTCGTCTTGGCCATCGGGACGCACCAGGGTTTCTCGTTCGAGGATGACTTTTTTGATGCTGCGAACCGTCTCCAGACGCAGCTTGTCTCTGGCCTTCATGGCGGTTTTGATGTCGTTGCTAATACGATCTTTCAGGCTCATGGGACTTCCTCGCGCTCAGCTCAGCCGTTTGTTGGCATATTTCTACTGTATACGCTGAAGGGGGAGGGAGTGGGTTGAGGTGAGTAAAGGTGAGGTCTAAAACTTTGCTGTCCTCTCATCCTGGCTCTGCCTCTAGCTGCTGCGCTAAAAAGGTAACTAGGTCAGCTACGGTGAGGAACTGGGTTTCGTCGAAGCACTCGCTGATATCGAGGCCAAAGGTGGCGTGAACGCCTTCACAGAGGGTAATGCTCCAGTCAAACCAGCACACCGCTGGGAAGGCTAGGTCTTCGACTAGGCGGTCGGCGGGGCGAACACGACCGATCTCAAGACCAGAGTAGGCGGCTAGCTGGTTAAATGCAAAGTCACTTAGCGCCTTGGGAAGAGGGCGGGCCACCGCTGGCGGTGTCCAGTAATATCGGAACCACTCGTCGCACGTGAGGCAGGGACGCGATCGCAGCCACTGGTTAACCCGCTGTCTTGCGACCATATCGGGGCTGAGGGCCATGTAGGTTGTGAGGCTATTGACAAAGTTTTTCAACGGTTGCCACACTAATTTTTCAAACGTCGAGCCTCTGGACTGGGTCGTTGGGGCTGGGTCGTGGGGACTTGATTAGAGTGTGCCCAAGGTGATAGCTCCAGTCATGGTTGCGTTCCTAACTCAGCTTAAGCCACAGAGGTAAGCTAGACTACCTCTAAACCCAGGATATGAAACGGCCGCCGCTTCTGCTCGCTGAATCTTCACCTCGCCTTTTGTCCGGAGAGCCGCCACCGCCAGACTCATAGCTACTCGGTGGTCATTGTAGCTATCCACAACAGCTCCGGTAAGCGGGTCCCCCCCCCTGATCTCGAGCCCGTCGGAGAGTTCTGTAATGTGGGCACCGATGTGGCCAAGCTGGCTGGCCATAACGGCAATGCGATCGCACTCCTTGACCCGCAGCTCTGCCGCATCGCTGATGGTAGTGGTGCCCTCGGCAAACAGGGCCGCCACCGCTAAGACTGGAATCTCGTCGATCATGCGGGGAATTAAACTGCCGCTCAGAGCGGTGGCCTTGAGGCGGCTGTGACGCACCCACAGGTCAGCCACGGGCTCTCCCGTCACCTCGCGGCGGTTTTGTAGGGTAATGTCGGCCTCCATGGCGTGCAGAGCATCGAGAATACCGGTGCGGGTGGGGTTAATACCCACGTTCTCAACCACCAAATCAGAGCCAGGGGTGATCGCCCCCGCCACTAGCCAAAAGGCCGCTGAGCTGATGTCGCCGGGTACTACAACGG
>JBARUP010000251.1:0-4353 GCA_049645805.1 Nodosilinea sp. | reverse complement strand
GGCAAAGCCTATGCCCAACTTGTAGGCCAGCGGCACGCCAAAGATAAAGCCCCGCGACTCAATACCCACAATATAGTCGGGGCGGTACTCTGCTAGGCGATCGGCAAAGGCGTCAATGCTGTACTGCATGGCGGCAGGGTTGCCCAGCAGCGGGGTAATGTCGCGAAACAAAATGCCGGGCTGGGGAAAGTCGGGAATGTCGCGGATATGGGCTTTAAGATCCATTGTGGTGTGGGGATGTGGGCGTTGCTATGGTATCACCGGCGCGTTGTTGAGAAGTTGTCAAACCAGCCGCGCTTCCAAAAAAAGAAAACTTGCAGCAGGGCGATCGCGGCCATCACCCCTAAACAAATCGCGTAGCCCCAGTACCACTGGAGTTCTGGCATGTTGAAGGGTGATTTTTCGGAGTTAAAGTTCATGCCGTAGATGCCAGCGATGAAGGTAAGGGGAATAAAAATAGAAGAAATTACCGTCAGCAGCTTCATCACTTCGTTCATGCGGTTGTTAATCGACGATAGGTAAACATCCATTAGGCTGGAGGCGATTTCGCGGTAGTTCTCGATGATGTCGACTACCTGCACGATGTGATCGTAGACGTCTTGCAGGTAGACCCGCACCTCCTGGCTGATTAGCTCGTCGCTGTCGCGAATCAGGCTGTTAATTACGCTGCGCTGGGGCCAGATATAGCGCCGCAGCTTCATCAGCCCTCGCCGCATGCGGTGAATTTTTTTGATGGTGGCATTGGTGGGGTTTTCAACCACTTCTTCTTCGAGCTCTTCTAGGGTTTCGCCGATCACCTCTAACACTGGGAAGAAGCTATCAACAATAGTGTCGAGCAGGGCGTAGGCCAGGTAGGCAGCGTTCTGGCGGCGAATGGTGCCAGTTCCCCGGCGAATGCGATCGCGTACCGGCCCAAAGGAGTCCCACTCGGGCTCTTCCTGAAATGTGATTACAAATCCGCTTCCTACAACAAAGCTGACTTGCTCACTGCTGACCCCAGAGCCGGTAGCCTTAGGCCGCACCATCTGCATGATGATTAAGATCTTGTCGTCGTAGAAATCAATTTTAGGCCGGTGGGGCACGTTGACGATATCTTCAAGCAGCAGCGGATGTAGATCAAAGGTGCGGGCCATCTCGATTAGCGTCTCCTCGGTGCCCAGGCCGCGGGCGTCGAGCCAGGTAACGCTGCTGCTGCTGCCCAGGGCACGGCATTCTTCAGGATGATCAACGGTGGCCTTACGCACAGCCTCTGGGCCGTATTCGATTAAGAATAGCTCTGTGGGAAGGGCGTCCTTGGGGATGTTGAGCGTCCCCGGAAGCGACCCCGGAGACGAATAGCTGAAATCGGCCATAATATCGTCATCGTCATTGTCATTGTCATCGGCGAGGGGGGCAGGGGCGGCAAACCCATCAGCGGCGCGCTCAATAATGCTGAGGGGCTGGTGCGCCCCTGGGCCGCTGTCTACCTCTTCTCCCCAGGATGGGTTAGACGACTGGGAAGAAGAGGATGGACTACGTCGTCGCGACATTGGTTTACTCCACAAGGTTTGCCACTGGCCACACAAAGCATAGGGGCACTGGCTGTAGCCGTGCCCCTATGCTTTATTTAGAGATGGATTATGGATTTTAGAGATGGATGGTCAGGCTACATCATGCCCATGCCGCCCATGCCGCCCATGCCGCCCATGCCACCCATGCCGCCCATGCCACCCATGCCGCCCATGCCGCCCATACCGCCCATGCCGGGGTCACCAGCGGGAGCAGGAGGCTCGGGAATCTCGGCGACTAGGGCTTCGGTGGTAAGCACCATGCCCGCGATTGACGCGGCGTCTTGCAGGCCAGATCGAACAACCTTGGCAGGGTCAATGATGCCCATCTGAATCAGGTCTTCGTAGGCACCAGTGAGGGCGTTGTAGCCCATGGGGAAATCCATCGACTTCACTTTTTCAACGATCACCGAGCCCTGCTGTCCGGCGTTGTCGGCAATCTGGCGCAGGGGAGCTTCGACCGCCCGCATGACGATATCAACACCAATGGCCTCTTCGGTGCTGAGGGAAGCCTTGAGAGCTTCCAGCTTAGGAGCCAGATGCAGCAGGGTAGCGCCGCCGCCGGGAACAATACCTTCTTCCACGGCCGCTTTGGTAGCGCTGAGGGCATCTTCGATGCGCAGCTTGCGGTCCTTGAGCTCGGTTTCGGTGGCCGCTCCAACTTTGATCACGGCAACGCCGCCAGCCAGCTTGGCTAGCCGCTCAGAGAGTTTCTCTTTGTCGTAGTCAGAGTCGGTGCGATCGAGCTCCTGACGAATCTGGGCAATGCGCTTGTCAATGTCGCCTTTGTTGCCCGAATCAGAAACCAGGGTAGTGGTGTCTTTAGTAATCGTGACTTTGGTGGCGGTTCCCAGCATGTCCAGGTCAGCGGTATCGAGGCTGAGGCCCACTTCTTCAGAGATCACCTGGCCGCCGGTCAGCACGGCAATATCTTGCAGCATGGCCTTGCGGCGATCGCCAAAGCTAGGAGCCTTGATGGCGGCCACGTTCAGCACTCCGCGAGCCTTGTTTACCACTAGGGTAGCCAGGGCCTCGCCCTCGATGTCTTCGGCAATGATCAGCAGGGGTGCCCCGTCTCGCGCCACCCGCTCAAGCACCGATACTAGATCCTGAATGGAGCCAATTTTTTTGTCGGTGATTAGCACGCGGGCGTTGTCTAGCTCGGTCACCATGCGCTCTTGGTCGGTGACAAAGTAGGGAGAAATGTAGCCGCGATCGAACTGCATGCCTTCTACGACATCCAGTTCGGTGTAAAGCGACTTGGATTCTTCAACGGTGATGACGCCGTCTTTGGTGACTTTGTCCATGGCTTCGGCAATCATTTGGCCGATCTCTTCGTCGCTACCCGCCGATACGGTGGCGACCTGGGCAATAGTGGCGTTGCCTTCGACCGGCTTAGCTACTGAGGCAATCTCGCTCACTAAAACGTTCACGGCCTTTTCAATGCCGCGACGCAGGCTGACGGGGTTGGTACCAGCGGCCACATTCTTCAGCCCTTCTTTGACCATAGCCTGGGCTAGCACAGTGGCGGTGGTGGTGCCGTCGCCAGCCAGGTCTTTGGTCTTAGAGGCCACTTCCTGCATGAGGCGGGCACCCAGATTTTCGAAGGGATCTTCTAAATCGATCTCTTTGGCAATGGTGATGCCGTCGTTGACGATTTGAGGTGCCCCATACTTTTTCTCAAGTACAACGTTTCGGCCCCTAGGGCCGAGGGTGATCTTAACAGCGTCTGCTAGGGCGTTGACGCCTTTCTCGAGGGCCTGCCGCGACGCCTCATCAAAGGAAACTCTTTTTGCCATGTCCTGTCTTTCAGTTCTCCAGAGACAAACTTAGCACTCGCTTTGCTAGAGTGCTAACTTCGCTAGAGTAGCGTTGTAAAGTACGGTCGGTAAGTCGCAATAACCGATCCTCTGCCTTAATCCTTTAGCTTGACCCTTGGGCCTGAGGCTGCTGTAGTAGCCAGAGGCCGGTAGTAGTCATACCTGAGTCGTCGGGGCGCACCAGCAAGAAATGAAGGCCCTGGCTCTGCTGTTTGCGCTGCTCAAACTGCTGTCCCGCGCTGGCGACGTCGGCGTCGTTAAAGGTGGTGAGAACCCAGCGATCGCACAGCCCAGCTGCCAAAATCAGTCCATCGGGTTCGCCTCGTACGTAGCTCAGCCAGGCTGGGGCGCTGGTTTGAAGCCACTGGGCCAAGGCCATAGCCTGACGACCGGCGTCGATTACGACGCCGGGAACGGGCGCGGTGCTGGCCAGCCCGAGGCGGGACGGCATTAGTCCGGGGGGCAGATGCCGAAGGGGAATGGGCTCGTGGGGCAGGGTTTGCTCAAAGTCGTAGGCCGCTAGGGCGGTAAACCCCCAGCGATCGCCCCACAGGGTTTCGGATAAAGGCACCGGCGGTGGCGACTCAATGTGCAGCGGGTTGTAGGGAATGGGAATAGCGTTGGGCTGACTGGGATACCACTTGGCCCGCTGCTGAAGCCACTGGTGCAGGGCGGGGGTATGACGAGTGGCGGCAACGGCAATACCCAGGGGCTCACAGGCTGTTGTCACTAGCGACAGAGCCTGGGGGCGAAACACCTGCACCTGGCTAGGTGCGGCTCCCGCTTTGTCTACCGCCGCCGAAACCTGGGCGGTAACCCAGGCTTTACTGACAACGGATTGAGGAGCAGCAGCGCCATAGCTGAAGCTAAAGTCTTCGCTACACAGCAAGAGTTCCCAGAGGGGTTCGCCGCTGTCGGTAGACAGGGGCGGGCGATGCAAATCGGCCTGCCAGAGGGGCATAGATACCGCCTCCCTAAGAACCAGG
>JBARUP010000250.1:0-5482 GCA_049645805.1 Nodosilinea sp. | reverse complement strand
CGTACTCGCTGTCGGTGTGGAGGGTAATGGCTTGGGTCTGACCGCTGTCGCGCAGCAGAGTCAAGCCCTCGATCGCGGCCTGCATTTCCATCCGGTTGTTGGTGGTTTGAGACGTACCGCCGCCTAGTTCGTGTACATCCCCATCCGTCAGGTACAGCACGGTACCCCAGCCGCCAGGACCAGGATTGCCGGAGCAGGCTCCATCGGTGTAGATTCGCTCAATAGTAGCCATTTGCACAAAATCCTCAAAAACTGTGGGCTCGCTCCTGTCGGTTTTGTAGGCTCGCAGAGCTACTAGACAGTGAGACTGAATCCTGCCTCCTCGATACCATACACAAGGCCGTGATCAGGTTGCATCTACCCTGATCACGACAATGCTTAGTCGATCAGCAGATCTCACTATGCCATAGGGACCGGCATAGCCCTGCTGGACAAGATTTCACAAAGTGTGACCTGCCCAGCGGCGCAGGCAGCAGGCTGGTTGCTCACGCCATAGGGCAGCAAGGTATCGTAGTAGAATGGCTTACGAACCTTTGCACCACAAGTATCGCCCCCAGACCTTTGGCGCTCTGGTGGGGCAAGATGCGATCGCCACTACCTTAACCAATGCGCTGCGACAGCGGCGCATTGCCCCCGCCTACCTATTCTGCGGCCCGCGAGGCACAGGCAAGACTTCCAGCGCCCGCATTCTCGCCAAGTCGCTCAACTGCATCGACCAAGACGACCCAACCCCGGAGCCCTGCGGTACCTGCGAGACTTGTCGATCGATTACTAATGGCTCAGCGCTGGACTTTATTGAAATCGACGCGGCCAGCAACACAGGCGTCGACAATATTCGCGAACTCATCGAGCGGGCTCAGTTCGCGCCAGTTCAGTGTCGGTACAAGGTCTATGTGATTGATGAGTGTCACATGCTCAGTACGGCGGCCTTCAATGCCCTGCTTAAAACCCTAGAAGAGCCGCCCAGTAGCGTAGTTTTCATCTTAGCTACAACCGATCCTCAGCGGGTGCTGCCCACGATTATTTCTCGCTGTCAGCGGTTTGACTATCGGCGTATTCCCCTAGAGCCTATGATTGGCCACCTGCGCAAGATTGCTGACCTCGAAGAGATTGCCATAGACAGCGAAGCCCTGCGTCTAGTCGCTCAGGTATCTCAGGGAGGCCTGCGCGACGCCCAAAGTCTGCTCGACCAGCTCAGCTTGCTGGAGCCACCCGTTAGTGCTGATGCCGTGTGGGATTTAGTCGGAGCAGTGCCCGAGCGAGATCTACTGGCCCTAGTCAAGGCTCTTCTCAGCGACGACAGTACCGCCGTACTTGACCAGGCCCGCAGGCTGATGGACCGAGGCCGAGAGCCGCTGATCGTGCTGCAAAACCTGGCTGGGTTCTACCGCGATTTGCTGATTGCCAAGACGGCGGGCGATCGCCAAGACCTAGTAGCCATCACGCCACCAACCTGGGCCGACATGCAGACTCTGGTGCAGAGCCTCGACCTCAAAGTAATGCTGGTGGGGCAGCAGCACTTGCGCAGTGCCGAAGTACAGGTAAAGAACACAACCCAGCCCCGGCTTTGGCTAGAAGTAACGCTGCTGGGGCTGTTGCCCTCTACTTTAGCGGGACTAGGGAGCACAACTGTTCTTTCCCCTGCATCAGTAATAGCGCCCGTGGAGCCGCCCCCTCAGACGGCTCCGCCCCAGCCAGCTAGTCCCCCCGCTGCACCACTCGATACTCCGCCCCCAGCAGCAGCGGCCAGCAGTGGAGCACCCCTCAGCCCCACTGAGTCGGACGACGCAGCCCCGCCGCCTGCGGAGTCAGACCCACAGTTCTCCGGCAGCAATCTTCCGGAGCTGTGGACGCAGATTATTGCCATCCTAGAACCTCTAGGCACTCGCGCTCTGATGCAGCAGCAGGGCAGCTTGCTCTTTTTCGACGGGGTTGTGGCCCGCGTAGGTATTAGCTCCAAGCCGCTGTTCAAGATGGCCCAAGGTCGAGTCACAAACATTGAGGAGGCCTTTCAAAAAGTGACCGGGCAGTATGTTCAGGTATCTCTGGAGGTGCTGCCTGACCCAAAGCCTGAGGCCCCAGCACCGAATATTTCTGGGGCGGTCAGTCAGCGCCTAGATCACCAGCCTCCCCCAGCGGCCTCACCGCCGGGTCGCCCCTTACCCCCCCAGGCACCAGCTGCACCCCCACAACCAGTGGGGTCGGAGACGGTACCTGAGGCTCAGACTTCATCGTCTAGCCCCTCGCCCGAAGTGCCTCAGCCACCAGCGATCGCCAGCGATTTTGACCGGGCAGTAAAAAACTTCGCTCACTTCTTCAATGGGCAGGTGGTAGATGTAGACGACGAGCAAACCCCTAGCAGTGCTCCCCTCAAACCCTCCAAGGCTGCGGCTCAGCAACCCTCTCATCCCGATAGAGATGTACCGTTTTAGAGCGGTCGCTCTAGGTGCCGATTCACAAGCCCAGGCTATGGACAATAGCTAGCCGAACGTACCGCCGTTCCAGCCCCACATCGCTCCAGGCGCATCGGCAAACTCGATGTAAGTTCGATTTTTGGGCACTCCCAGAGCTGTCTCCATTTGGGCACAAACTTCCTGGCTCATAGCGCTAGTTTTAGCGCTGCCCATAGTGCCAACGCTCTTGATCTCGACGTAGCAAACAGGGTCGGTAGTGCCACCGAAGGTCATTGGCACATCAGCCTCAAAGGCCGTCATCACGTAGGACTCGGGCTTGCCTAAATGGTTGGCCAGACTGCTAGAGAGATCCTTGAGCAGCTCTTCGACCTGAGCTTTATCAGGGGAGGAGACAGACGTCTGTACTTTAATTAGCGGCATAGCGACTACAAAAACTACGTGTTTTCGAACGAAGCAGATCTCGAAGGCAAATTCAGCACGGGCGGAACCCATATTCTCAGCTAGTAATTCACGCCTTCTAGATCTACGGGAAGGATTGGAGCAGGCCGCTTAGCCGCCGTAGTTCCAGCCGGTGCTTTCAAGCAGGAGGGGGTCGCCATCGCGATGAACGGCGGCACCAACAACTTCACCAACAAAGACCGTGTGGTCACCGTGCTCTACCGACCCAACCACGCGGCACTCAACATAGCCCAAGGTATCTTTGATCACTGGGCAGCCAGTTTCAGGGCCAGGGTAGAATTCAATGTCCTCAAACTTATTGCCCACTCGGCGCAGCGGCTTAAAGAAGTTTTGGGCCAGATCTTTTTGCCCAGCCTCTAAGAAACTGATGGCAAACACACCGCTGGACTTGAGCATCGTGTGGGAGGTCGAGTCGTTTTTAACGCAGTTGACCACCAGAGGGGGCTGAAAGGAAGCCTGCATCACCCAGCTGGCGGTAAAGCCGTTTAGGTCTTCACCATCTTTGACGCCACAGACATAAAGACCGTGGGGAATTTTGCGCAAAAGTGTCTTTTTAGCCTGTTCGTCTAGCACGATATACCTGCGGAATGCGTCTCTAGAGCGAGTTTAGTACAGCGATCGCCCTCCACCTCTACCCAATTGGGTATAAAAAAGGCGCACTGCGGTGCGCCCTTGCGGTGCATTAATTGCCCAAGCCCTACTTGTTGGGCTGAGGCGTCATGCGTAGGTAAGGCTTGATTTCGGTCACGCCTTTAGGAAAGCGCTGCTTGGCTTCTTCGGTTGGAATCGTGGGCGCAACCACGACATCGTCGCCGTCCTTCCAGTCAACTGGAGTAGCGACGCTGTAGTTATCGGTGAGCTGTAGCGAATCAATAACCCGCAAAATCTCGGCGAAGTTGCGTCCGGTGCTGGGCGGATAGGTGATGGTCAGCCGCAGTTTCTTGCTGGGGTCGATCACAAATACGCTGCGCACGGTCACCTTCGCATTGGCGTTGGGGTGGATCATGCCGTAGAGGTCAGCAACCTTTTTGTCGTCGTCGGCAATGATGGGGTAGTTAACCGTAACGCCCTGAGTCTCGTCAATGTCGCCAATCCAGCCCTTGTGCGAGTCGGCACTGTCTACGCTAAGGGCAATAACCTTAGCGCCGCGCTTTTCAAATTCGGGCTTGAGCTTGGCTACGCTGCCCAGTTCAGTGGTGCAGACTGGGGTGTAGTCAGCAGGGTGAGAAAACAGCACTACCCAGCTATCGCCAGCCCAGCTGTAGAAGTCAATCTCACCCTCGCTAGTTTGCTGGGTGAAGTTAGGTACCTGATCGCCAAGTTGAAGCGCCATCTCAAATCTCCGTTAATCTCATACAAAGTGTAGAAAATATTACCTAGCACTCACTCTCGCTATTATTCCATAAACCCCGGTATCCCGATAGGAATTAAGAGGATTATGTTAAGGATTGTAGCGCGAACGTTGCAGGCAGAGGGCTTGAAATGCCTGAACCTGGCCCAGTCGGCCCACACCCGCTCATAAGTAAGGCACCCAGAAAGCCCGGGTGCCCTACAGAATTATGTGCTGGCGGCTTTTATCGCCTTGTTGAGAGCATAAACCAGACTTACACCTGACGATCAAATATCTTAGGCGCGTAGGCACCGCATCCATCGCAGGGGCCCATAGGGTTAACGGCACAGCGCAAATAGGGCGATCGCGCGTTGAGGTCGCAGGTGATATCTCCCAGCATGTAGCCCATGCCGTCAACGTAGTGCAGGTCGGCATTGCCATCGAGCAGCTTGAGCATGCTTTGGCCTAGGGCAGATGGAACCGAAGCGCTACCGCATTTTTCCTCTTGGTCAGCACGAACGCTCATCCACGCCGACACAACGGCTGGGGTAAGACCGACAACAAAGATCAAAACAATAACGAGCATAGGAGTAATGCACGAAACAAGCAAAATTATCCTAACCCTAGGCCCTGGCTGATCTCAGGTCAGCGGTGAGAGATTGGTACGTACCGTTGCGTTACTTAGTCTTTCGCAATACTGACGGTTCGCAGCGCTGCCTTGACTGCGGCAGATTGGTCTACAGGGCCGAGCCTATTTATGTTCTACAGGAGGTCAAAGCGCTGTTCGGAAAATTCCTGCTTATACCAAGTCTTGACTGGAGCCCCCCGGTTTGTAGGGGCGTAGCATGCTACGCCCCTACAGGGCTTCTGACTATGAATCGGGGTTGCCCAAACTAGATTTCCTCCCAGATGGGTTCGATGAATCTTCCGGTAGCTCTGCACCTAGACATTCAGAAGAGCAGGTTTCACCAGTTTTTCGGCAAAGCAAGCCTGTTTATTCCTTCCCTGAACAAGATCCTGAACTTTCCAGAACTTTCAGGTATTGGCGGATTCTGTTCTATGAACGATTATCTAAACATCCTGTAGACTCGCGTGTGCTCCAAAGCTAAGACCGGGTAGGGCCACAGGACATTGTGGAGGTTCGCTCCTCAGTGATAGCGCCTTACCCGGCTTTTTATTCTTTAAAAACTACCCAGGTCGCCAGCGGCACCTAGGCTTCACCATCAGTCCTAGCCCCGCGACCCGTCGCTATAAATCGTCGTCTGCCGAGTAGATTCGC
>JBARUP010000249.1:0-11974 GCA_049645805.1 Nodosilinea sp. | reverse complement strand
CTTAAATCAATTTCTCCTTCAGACCCGCCAGGAAAAGCATGCTATGCTGGGGAATCACCGAATCTAGGGTGAACCCGACACTTGGGAACTTGATGGTGATTTTGGCAGCACCGCGGTCCAGAGAGTGTAAGCAATTAACGCCCCCTTGTAGGTCAGAAACCCCAGAAAGACGGGAACGACCTGTAGCTGCTGCCATTGAGTGGCCACCAATATCAGGCCGATGACAAGGGCCAATCGACCGCTGCCTGAGCGAGAACCGCCGCGCCCAATACTGGCCACGCTTTTTGCCAACATCCTCAAGTAAACCACACCGCCGCACGCTCCTATTAAATAATTCAGAGCGATTGAGAGGGAGTAGGCTATCCAGACTGAGCCAAAAATTACGCCGGTAAAGCCTAAGGTGGTCAGCAACAAATTCTGCTGCAGCCGGTAGTAATCTTCCATGGCGGTCGTCGAGGCCGGAGAAAGGAGTTGACCAGCAGTTTCCCCTGGGCCTATATCTGCCTCAGATGGAGCAGCCGGGTCGGTGTGTTCGGGGGGCAATGGAGCCACAAGAGCGCCTAATCCTTAGCCGTTAAAGGGTTTCACCTGTATAGACAGGCCGTTGAAGATCATATCACGGCAATATTACTTAATAGACTCCTCTCAAGAGCAAATCTGCCATCTTCAACCTAACTTCTTAAAGTTTGCTGTCGCGGCTGCAACAGGATTAGCTGGCGCTGGTGCATCTGACGCACGTCTTGAAGGCTCACACCCTGAGCAATCAAGTCAGCTACGGTAGCAGGCTGCCGCCCTGTAGAGCAAGCGGTCTGAGCATCGCAGGCCTGCAAAAGCTCGAACTCCTTAGTATCTAAAGCAATATACTGATAGTTGTGGTCGAAGATGCTCTGGCTAGGCCAGCCTTCCATACAGGGACTGCGGCTAGGGATGGCAGCTAGCAGAGCGGCATCGTCTTCCCATTGCCAGCGGGGGTAAGGAGGGCGAGCCAAGAACCACTCGAAGTGGGTAATTTCAGGATCTAGAAGCTCGATTAAACGGTACTGGTCTTGTTCTGAGAGCAGCTTGGCCCTCTCTAGCAAAGCGAGGTCTTTACTTAGCAGGCGATCGAGCTGCCAAACCTGCGGGTTGGAGAAGCCGACGAACTCTAGGCCGGATGCATTGATGAGATTAAACAAGCTGTCGAGGGTATAGTCAACTTCCTGAGGGTGCACGTACATGTCGGCAAAGCATTCGTCACGCTGATTCTCTAGAGCCCAGCGATCGCGCTCGCGCTGCCTGAGACGATTTTCCTCAGGCAGGCTGGCGAAAATTGCTCGTCCTACCTGTACGCCATCGCGGTAGTCGCCCCGTTGACGACCCTGCACTAGGGCGATCGCTTGCTGCATGAGAGAAATTTCCCGGCGACCAACGGCAGCATACACAAATAAATGAATAAAGCCGCCAGGAGATAGCTTTGTTGCTAGCGCCTCTAGCCCTTTAAGCGGGTCGGGCATGTGGTGAATCACGCCGACGCAGTTAATCCAGTCGAATTCACCGTCGATCTGATCAACATCGTAGATACTAAGCTGGCGAAATTCGACGTTAGTGGCCCCTGAGGATTGACAGCGCTGACTAGCCGTAGCAATTGCCCGCTCGCTCAGATCAATCCCCACGACTTCAGCGTCGGGATTGAGATGAGCGATGTATTCGGTACTAACTCCGGTGCCACAGCCTGCGTCCAGGACTCGCACCGAACTTTCAGCGGGTGCCGCTCCTGTGCAAAAGCTGTGCACGGTCGGCCAGTACCAGCGCCAGTTGTATCCAGGCGGCGGCTGGTCAAGAATGGGCTCTGGTGGAAACGGGTAGGTATTGTAAAGACGCGCCACCGCATCGCTGACTGCCTGGGTTTTTGTCGAGTCGTCCATCTCAGCTTTATCACGAAACGTTGCAAAACTTATCCGCTTTCTCAGGAGCGTAATGACCATCATCTATGATGACCAAAGGCATTTGTCAGGCTAGATGTTACACAGTTTTTAATAATCTGTGCTGTCGACCTGAAACGGTTTAATCTGATCTCAGGTCAGCAAATGGCCCGCCATCCATAGATACCGCATTCGGTGCCCCGTAGGCACTTGGCTGGTAGGGTCAACAGTGCTTTACTTTCAAGCGGGTCCAGTATTTTGCTTAAGCTCGGGGAGCGTTCCTGACCGGTGCCCCTGGCATGTGCAGAATTCAGCACCCGCTAACCGATTGATAGATTCTTTATTTGATGCCGTCATTAGTCCGCATAGGGAGCCATTGAAAACGCATGAGTGTTAAAGCAAGTGGTGGAAGTGCACCAGCGCGGCCCCAGCTCTACCAAACTCTGCCAGCGGCCACGATTTCTCAGGCTGAGCAGCAGGATCGCTATATGGGCCGGGGAGAGTTAGAAGAGCTGTCGAGCTTTTTTAACTCCGGCCTAAAGCGGGTGCAAATCGCTGAGGTTTTGACCCGTTACTCCGAGTTGATTGTCTCCCAGGCGGCCAACCGCATCTTTACTGGTGGGTCTCCTCTGGCCTACCTAGAGCGTGTCGAAAGCGAGTCACCCGTCGAAAAAACGCGGGCAGGCACTGTCCTTGACGAATCGGAAGCCTCTCGGCTGGGTACCGCTACATTTATCGAGAGCGGCGGTGGCGGCCTGTTTCAAAATCTATTCAGCTCTACCCCGTCTGGGCCGGTTCCGACAGGGTTTCGCCCTATCAACGTATCGCGCTACGGTCCCAGCAACATGACCAAGTCGCTGCGCGACATGAGCTGGTTCCTGCGCTACGTCACCTACGCCATTGTGGCCGGTGACCCCAATATCATCTCGGTTAACGTACGCGGCCTGCGGGAGATCATCGAGAACGCCTGCTCTTCGGCAGCGACCATCGTAGCCATTCAGACTATGCGAGCGGGAGCTTTACGCTACTTAAACAGCGACCCGGATGCTCAAGAGATCGTTTCACAGTATTTTGGCGTACTGCTGAGCGAATTCAAGGCTCCGACTCCGTCGAACAAGCTGCGTCAGCGCCCTTCCGGCGATTTGCAGGGGCTTGAGCTACCTCAGATCTACTTCAATGCCGCCGAGCGACGGCCGAAGTACGCCATGAAGCCCGGGCTGTCGGCGACCGAAAAAAACGATGTGGTGAAAGCTGCCTATCGTCAGGTTTTTGAGCGCGATATCACTCGGGCTTATTCTCTCTCGGTTTCCGACCTAGAGTCGAAGGTAAAGAACGGCGAAATCTCTGTGAAGGAGTTTGTCCGTCGTCTGGCCAAGTCGCCTCTGTACCGCAAGAATTTCTTTGATCCTTACATCAACAGCCGTGCCCTAGAACTGGCGTTCCGCCATATTTTGGGCCGTGCACCGAGCTCACGCGAAGAGGTGCGCGACTATTTTTCGGTTGTATCAAGCGGTGGGTTGGCCGCCCTAGTAGATGCCCTCGTCGACTCGAAGGAGTACGCCGACTACTTTGGTGAGGAGACAGTGCCCTACCTGCGGGGACTGGGTCAGGAAGCTCAGGAGTGCCGAAACTGGGGACCGCAGTTTGACCTGTTCAACTACAGCGCTCCGTTCCGCAAGAAGCCCCAGTTCATTACGCTATTCGCGGCCTACGAGCAGCCTCTACCAGATCAACACCCCTACGGTTCGGGTAACGATCCGCTAGAAATTCAGTTTGGGGCTATCTTTCCGAAGGAAACCCGTGACCCCAGCGCCACGCCGGCTTTCTTCAACAAAGACACTCGCCGCATTCTGATTCACCGCGGGCCTGGCATTAACAACCAGCTGAGCAATCCTGCTGCTCGCCCTGAAGATCCTGGTTCTTTGGGAGCCAAGGTGTTCAAGCTAGACCAGATTCCGCGCACGGGAAATACCCAAGCTAGCATTCGCTACTCTGAAAGCTCGACGCAGACTATCATCAGCGCCGCGTACCGTCAGGTCTTTGGCCGAGAGGTCTATTCGGGACAGCGCTCTAAAGTAGCTGAGATCAAGCTAGAGAATGGCGAGATCTCAATGAAAGATTTCATTCGGGCGATCGCTAAGTCTGAGGCTTTCCGCAAGACCTACTGGACATCGCTATATGTGATGAAGGCAGTGGAGTACATTCACCGTCGGCTATTAGGACGGCCCACCTACGGCCGCAATGAGACCAACGCCTACTTCGATATCTGCGCCAAGAAAGGCTTCTACGCCCTTGTCGACGCAATCATCGATAGCCAGGAGTACAACGAAGCCTTTGGTGAAGACACCGTCCCCTACGAGCGCTATTTGACGCCCAAAGGGGTGGCGCAGCGCGGCATGCGGGCCGGTAGCTTGGCCGAGAAAGGCATGGTGCCCGTGGCTGATACCAGCACTCCTCGCTTTGTGGAACTGGGTTCAGTTGCCGAGGAGCGCGCGATTCCTGAGGTTCAGCGTCGCGTGGCCCAGGGGGTCAACCGTCAGCGTCAGCAGACCCGAGTCTTCAAGCTCACGTCTCTAGCCGACAAGCCAAATCTTAAGCTGGTGATCAGCGCCGCCTATCGACAGATCTTTGAGCGCGATATTGCCCCATACATTGTGAAGAGCGAGTTTACGGCTCTGGAGAGCAAGCTAAGCAACGGGGAAATCAACCTGAAGGAGTTTATTGCAGGTCTGGGCTGCTCAACGCTTTACATCAAAGAGTTCTATGCGCCCTACCCCAACACCCAGGTCATTGAGTTTGGCACCAAGCACTTCTTAGGGCGCGCCCCGATGAATCAGGTGGAGATTCGCAAGTATAACCAGGTGCTGGCTAGCGAAGGAATTCGCGGGTTTATCCAGGCTATGCTCAATACCCCTGAGTACGCGGAGAATTTTGGGGAAGATACGGTGCCCTATCGCCGCTATCCCACCCTACCAGCCGCTAACTTCCCCAATACCGAAAAGCTCTACAACCGGCAGACCAAGCAGAATCGCGAGCTGATTGTGCCTAGTTTCACCGGCGCTAAGACCGGTATGGATGCCGCTGATATGCCCCTAATGGCGGATGCGGTAGCGGCTCAGAAGGCCAGCAGCGCAGAGCTAGCTGCCACCGTGGGGCGGTCCTCGGCTGAACCAGAGGTGCTAGTAGCTGAACCAGCCGCGCGATTTTATCGTCATCAGCCCGGAGCTAGTCTAGAGCAAATTGATCAGGCGCTCACTGCGGTCTATCGTCAGGTGATGATATTGCCGACGGGAGACATTCCTGCCGAGTGGCGACTAGCTGAGGCTGAAGCCATGCTGCGGGGCGATCGCATTACCCTGCGCGGATTCATTCGTCTGCTGGTGCAGTCTCCTGCCTACCAGAAGCGGTTTGTAGCCGCCTACCCAACCGCTAAGCTGGTACTCATCATGGGCCGTCAGCTGCTGGGTCGTACCGTAGAAGATACGGCTGAGTATGAAGCGATCGCAGCTCAGCAGGGAGCTATGGCTGTCTCTGATACCATACTCAACTCTGCGGAGTACCTGCGTTACTTTGGCGAGCAGGGTGTTCCCTACCGCCGTGCCTAATTGCTTCTTGTCAGTGGAGATGTTTTGTATCTCTACTGACAAACCGTAGCTCTAAGAACAGGGCCTTAAAGAGAGGCCGGGAGGGCCTTACTGGCTCAAACAAAAGCTCGGCCTCACGACAGACCTCGATTTGTTGCGAAATGTTCAGACACAGGCCTGAATTAGATTTGGCCTGAGTTTTTTTAGAGGTTTTGGGCATCCTTCCTAGACCTCCTAGATGGTGCTGTCGTTAGTCATCAAAGAAGCTGAGGAAGACTGTTACAAAATATTTCGCTGCTTTGAAGAAGGCTGACGCAATACCGGACAATTAATCGGGAAGGCCGCCAGATCTGAGGTTCTACATAGAGTTGGCTCTGGCCCTAAACCCCCAAATGCCAGTTTCAGAATACCTGGTCATATTTTTCGGAGGAATCCATCAATGAGTATTGTCACGAAGTCAATCGTGAATGCCGACGCTGAGGCTCGTTACCTCAGCCCTGGCGAACTGGATCGAATCAAGGGCTTTGTTACCTCTGGTGAGCGTCGCCTGCGGGTTGCTCAGGTACTAACTGAATCCCGCGAGCGCATCGTTAAGGAAGCTGGTAACCAGCTGTTCCAAAAGCGCCCTGACGTTGTTTCTCCTGGTGGCAACGCCTACGGCGAAGAGATGACCGCCACCTGCCTGCGCGATATGGACTACTACCTGCGCTTAATCACCTACGGTGTGGTTGCGGGTGACGTTACTCCTATCGAAGAGATCGGTCTGGTAGGCGTACGCGAAATGTACAACTCTCTGGGCACCCCCATTCCCGCTGTAGCTGAAGCGGTACGATCCATGAAGGCTGTAGCAACCGGGCTACTATCCAGCGATGATGCTGCTGAAGCCGCAGCCTACTTCGACTATGTTGTCGGCGCTATGCAGTAGTTGCAGCAGCACTACTCCTGTCGATTCGTTGTTGAGATTACGTCAGTTCTAAGGAAGCCTCACTAATGCAAGACGCAATTACTTCTGTCATTAACTCCTCCGATGTACAAGGCAAGTACCTAGACGGGTCTGCCCTCGACAAGCTCAAAGCCTACTTCCAAACTGGTGAACTGCGGGTTCGTGCCGCCAGCACCATCAGCGCCAACGCTGCTGAAATCGTGAAGGAAGCCGTAGCCAAGTCCCTACTGTATTCCGACATCACCCGTCCTGGTGGCAACATGTATACCACCCGTCGCTATGCTGCCTGCATTCGCGACCTTGACTACTACCTGCGTTACGCCACCTACGCTATGCTAGCTGGCGATCCCTCTATCTTAGATGAGCGGGTACTTAACGGTCTCAAGGAAACCTATAACTCCTTAGGCGTGCCTATCGGTGCTACTGTTAACTCCATTCAAGCGATGAAAGAAGTTACCTCTAGCCTAGTTGGCGCTGACGCTGGTAAGGAAATGGGTGTTTACTTCGACTACATCTGCTCTGGCTTGAGCTAGTCCAGGCTCATCCATCGTGCTTTAGCCCCGTAGCTAGAGTACATCTAGGCCAGAGTCAGGAGCGAGTGTTGAGGACACTGGGTTGTGCTGTATTGTCTTCCTGCTGTCCATAGCATTGGCTCTCGACTCTGGCTTTTCAGCGCTTATGCCAAGTTCAGCCCGCGATCTGTTGTTTTTGTCCCTGGCAAAACTCTACTTCTGGACTTGGTTTAGATTTACGTCTGTCCCGTGAGATAGTAGGAGAGTCTGCGACCATGCGCATGTTCAAAATCACCGCTTGTGTTCCTAGTCAAACTAGGATCCGCACCCAGCGGGAACTGCAAAACACTTTTTTCACTAAGCTAGTGCCCTACGATAACTGGTTCAAAGAGCAGCAGCGGATTCAGAAAATGGGTGGCAAAATTGTCAAAGTCGAACTGGCTACAGGTCGGCAAGGGTCGAATACTGGCCTACTCTAGTGAGTCAGTTCTAAAAGGCCTCCCCCAAGAGGTCTCAAAGTATTCGAAAAAAAAATTGATGCGCTATACGTGCAGGGTTAGTCCGAAGGCTGATCCTGCCGTTGCGCTTTAAAAGGTTATTTTGTAGTTTTGAGCCTAGACCAGAAATCCACAAAAATAGTCTCCTCCGCTATACTTGGCCCTTAAAAGAGTTAGCCCTTGGGCACGCGGGGTAATAGAGTGAACATTGCTCAATTGGTTCTATGGGTTGACCCGACAGTAGGTCAGTGGTCAGCAGAAGCGCGCTGGCTGCGGTGGCTGACCTTTGTCTGGTTAGGAAGCGGGCTGCTAGTGCTGTTTTCGGCCTCCTACAATGTGGCAGTAGTAGAGCATGGCTACGGACTGCACTACGTGCTGGTACAGCTACTTTGGGTCGCTATAGGCCTGGTAATTTTCAATCGAATTGTTCATACGTCCCTAGACCGCTTGCTTCAGGGATCAGGTATTTTGCTGCTGGTGCTTACCGGATTAATAGCGCTCACCCTAATTCCTGCTTTAGGCGTGACGGTAAACGGAGCAACTCGCTGGCTGCCTCTGGGGCCGTTCATGATCCAGCCCTCGGAATTGATCAAGCCTTGCCTAGTTTTACAAGGGGCGCGGCTCTTTGGCCGCTGGACTCAGCTTACCTGGCTCAGCCGCTTCACGTGGCTCGGCGTATTTGTGGCTATCTTGGGGCTGATTCTAATGCAGCCAAATCTGAGTACGGCAGCCATTTGTGGTCTTACCCTTTGGCTGATCGCTTTAGCAGCAGGAATTCCCTACAGGTACTTGCTACTGACCTCTGGCGGTGGGCTGCTGACTGCCGGAATGAGTATCAGCATCAAGACCTACCAGCGCCAGCGCATCATTTCGTTCCTAAATCCCTGGGCCGACCCCGGCAATCAGGGATACCAGCTGGTGCAGAGTCTGCTAGCGATCGGCTCAGGAGGGCTTTTGGGGCAGGGGTTCGGACTGTCTCAGCAGAAGCTGTATTCGCTACCCATTCAATATACCGATTTTATTTTTGCGGTATTTGCGGAGGAGTTTGGCTTCTTGGGGTGCTTGGTGCTGCTAACGGTGCTGGGCGTCTATGCTTCTGTAGCGCTGTTGGTGGCGCTGCGATTGAAGCAGCCCCTGCATCGCTTAGTAGCCGTGGGAGCCATGGTAGTGCTAGTTGGGCAGGCCCTGCTGAATATGGGCGTAGCTACGGGTGTACTACCCACAACAGGGCTACCTTTTCCGCTGCTTAGCTACGGCGGCAGCTCAATGGTCGCCAGTTTAGCCACGGCGGCTCTGCTAGTGCGGGCAGCACGGGAAATCAATCTAGCAGAGCCAGTGCCCCTGCGACGACGATCGACCGCTGGTAATCGAGAATCGTCACTTCAGGTTCTAGACGACGGCAATCTTTTTTCTTAAACCTGAAGTCTGAGAGCTGGTTGCGAGGTTGTTACACTAGAAGATGCTTTTGCACGTATCAAGCCAGCAATGCTCCAGAGCCTTCAGCTTTACCTATATGACATTTCTCAGTGGGCTAACCAGCTAGTTAGCGACCAGCTCACTCAGGTGACTTGGATCAGTCTATCGGTAGTAGGGGTAGCCGGACTGTTGACTAGCCTATCGCCCTGTCTACTGTCGATGCTGCCAATCATGGTGGGATACATGGGGGGCTACGACAATCGCCGTGGTGACGCAGTGCTGCGATCGCTGGCCTTTGCCATGGGTTTGGCTACTACGCTAGCGCTGCTAGGGCTGATTGCCGGACTCTTTGGCTACGTCTACGGCCAGGTGGCCTGGGGACTACCCGTACTTGTAAGCCTGGTGGCTATTGTAATGGGGCTAAATATGCTGGGGATTGTGCCTCTAGCACTGCCTGCTGGGGCTGGGCCTACCTTCGAACGCTGGAACCTGCCGCCCTGGGTGCGAGCCTACGCTCTAGGTTTAACCTTTGGTATCGTGGCGTCACCGTGCAGCACTCCGGTGCTGGCTAGCCTCCTAGCCTGGATTTCGGCGACGAAAGATCCGTTATTAGGCGGCGCGCTGCTGCTGGCCTACGCCGTGGGGTATGTCACCCCTCTGGTGCTGGCCGGTACTTTCACCGCTAGCCTCAAGCGGCTGCTGGACTTGCGCCAGTGGTCGAGCTGGGTTACCCCCGCCAGTGGTGCACTGCTGCTGGTTTTTGGGGTATTTTCGCTGCTGTCGCGGCTGCTGCCGCCTACTCTGGTTTAGGGAGACAGTATCAGCGCACTAATGTCACTGGTGTTGACCTAATTAAGCGAGACAAGAGATGCTATGACCCCATCTGACGCTCCACACGATTCTTTCTGGCAGGGGGTACGCAGTTACTTTCGGCAAGATCTGCTGCCGCTGCTGGCCGATCTACGGCTGGCGATTGTGCTGCTGCTGGCGATCGCGGCCTTCAGCGTCAGCGGTACCGTGATTGAGCAGGGCCAGACCCTGGAGTTTTACCAAACCAATTATCCCGACAACCCGGCCCTGTTTGGCTTCTTGAGCTGGCGAGTAATTTTGATCAGCGGGCTTGACCACGTCTACCGCACCTGGTGGTTTCTAGCAATGCTGATTATATTTGGAGCTAGCCTCACGGCCTGCACCTTCACACGCCAGTTTCCGGCCCTGGGAGCGGCTCAAAAATGGAAGTACTACAGTCAACCGCGACAGTTTCAGAAACTGGCTCTCAGCGCCGAGCTAGCCGATACCGACCTCGGCGCTTTAGCTAGCGCGTTGACCAAGAAACGCTACCGGGTATTTCGAGACGGTGCCCAGGTGTACGGACGCAAGGGGATAGTAGGCCGCATTGGCCCTATCGTAGTGCACGCCAGCATGATCCTAATTTTGCTGGGGGCTGTCTGGGGGGCAATGACCGGCTTTTTTGCTCAAGAAATAGTGCCTAGCGGCGAGACCTTTCAAATTCGCAACATTTTTGATGCCGGGCCCTGGGCTGCGGCCCAAATTCCGAAGGACTGGTCAGTGCGAGTAAACCGCTTTTGGATTGACTACACGCCCGAAGGCAAAATAGACCAGTTTTACTCTGATCTATCAGTGCTTGATCAAGCCGGGGGCGAAGTTGACCGCAAGACAATTCATGTCAACGAACCCTTGCGGCACCGGGGAGTAACGCTTTACCAAGCAGACTGGGGCGTTGCGGCAGTACAGGTGACGCTCAACAACAGCCCTGTGCTACAGCTACCCATGCAGCAGCTTGAAACCGAGGGGCCTCGCTTTTGGGGAACCTGGCTGCCGACTAAGCCTGATATGAGTGAAGGGGTAACGCTTCTAGCCAGTGACCTGCAGGGGTCAGTGCTCATCTACGACAATGCTGGCCAGCTCGTCTCTACCGTTCGCAAAGGTATGGCGACAGCGGTCAACGGCGTCAGGGTTACCTTAGTCGATGTGGTGGGCAGCACGGGGCTACAGATCAAGGCAGATCCGGGCATTCCTTTGGTTTATGGCGGCTTTGGGCTGCTGATGCTGGGGGTAATCATGAGCTATGTGTCCCACTCCCAGGTGTGGGCCCTAGAACAAGATGACACCGTATATGTAGGTGGGCGAACCAACCGTGCCCAGGTAGCCTTTGAGCGCGAGCTGCTGGCCCTGCTGTCAGACCTAGCCGAGCACACCGAGGAAGATGCCGACATCGCTGAACTGGCTCATGCTCCGGTCAGCTAATCTGAGTGAGATCGGGGTAGGAGGCTAGAAGCTGGTCGTAGCTGAGGCTGTCGCTTGCCAGCTGGGGTGCCCACAGCAGTTCGTAGACCAGCAGGTAATCGGGAGTAATACCACCCAGCCGCTGCAGGGCTGCCTGTAGATCTCCGGCCGAATTAATGCTGCTAAGCAGGGGCGTATCGTCGGCTGTGCCCACCAGCAGGGTGACCACAATATAGGCGGCAGGGTCAGAGTCGGCCGCCGGGGTATAAGACTGGCGGCTGATGCTACCACCTACATTGACCAGAGTTTCGCGGCTAAATTTGCTGCGCTCAGTCACCGAAAGCTGCTCAAAGACCTGAGAGGCCTGAGCGCGGCCTCGCACCGTTTGGGAAGAAACCTTGGCATGGGACCAGTATTCAGGCGATCGCAGCAGCGCCAGCGCCGTCTCCTGCAGCAGCCGAGTGAGCCCAGCTTTGGTATCAATATCGCTGCGAGAGGCAGCGGTCTCTAGGACGGACTGCAGACCTCGCGCCTGGGAGAGCAGAGCGACCTGAAGCTCAGTTATCGTTACCACATCGTTGGTCAGCTCGCTGTCGCCACCCTGGGCACGCCCAGCGCCGCCAGGCTTTAGCCTCAGCAAATTGGTCAGCAGGGGCAGCACGGTGAACCCCAGCACCGCCAGCAAAAACAGCAGACCAACGTCGCCGCCAATTAGGGTGCCGCCGCCGGGGTAGCCCCCCACATAGCCGCCGGGGTAACCGCCCACGTAGCCACCCGGCACGGGCACAACAACCGGGCCAGTACGCGGGTAAGGATAGCCCCCGCCGTAGCCAGGGCTGCCGTAGCCCGGTCCGCCGCGCGGGCTGCCGTAGCC
>JBARUP010000248.1:0-3030 GCA_049645805.1 Nodosilinea sp. | reverse complement strand
GCGAATCTCGGTGCGAGCCACTACAGCTCCGGGCTCGATCTGCTCACCGTCTTCTACCAGCAGCCGGGTTACAGTTTTACCCTGGGTCTGGTCAGCCACTACATCGCGACGAATGACCTGGGTTTCAAGCACCACCATTTGCAGGCGCATCAGGTCAGTCTCACCCTCGTCAGGCACCAGCTCAATGTCGGCGACCACATGGGGTGACTCGTCTTCGATATCAAGCACCAGCTGCGTACGCAGCAGCTCAACGCCATCTACAGACTTCACCCGCTCCCCGTCCTTGAAGGGAATACGCTGAATAGCGCGCAGCTTAATAGAACCAGCGGCGTCGGCAGCGCTGTCCTGGCTGGGTACAGCGGGCTCATTGGGCACCACGTACTCTTCTACCGGGCGCAGCAGCAGGGCAGGGCCATCGGGAGTTTCAACGTACTCCACATAGCGGAGAGCATCGGCAACCAAACCTGGCATCACCTCTTCGCCAGCGTTGACCAGGGTACCGTCGCGATCCATCACGTCCTCGGGGGCATCCACCATGTGAATATCGCCGGGCTTGACTAGAATCTCGCGCAGGATGTCGTTCTTCTGAGTTACCTCAACCACACCGCTGTTCTGGCAGAAGATATCCTTAACCACCTCAGTACCGGCTTCTAGATACTGACCGTCTTCTACCATCAGCAGGGAGATATCTTTATTGACCTCGTGGGCTTCCTCAGGAATCCACAAGAGATTGCCCCCCTGCACCACTTCGTAACCCTGCTTGCCTTTGCCTTTCTTCGCTACATCAACGCCGGAGAATTTGACGATACCGCCGGTTTGAGTGCGGTAGCGATCGTCTTCAAGTTCGGCAATCACCTGACCGCTGGTGACTTTGGCCCCCGGCGTGGCAATTAGGGAGAATCGCTGACCGTAGGTAGTCTCAATGAAGTAGTGCTCGCGGCCCTGACCGTGCTCTTTGCGTACCTGGGCTTGGTCAAGCATGACTGACGCTGTGATGATTTCGACCTCACGAGTCCCCTTTTCTTCGTCAGCTTCGGGCAGGCGCACTAAACCACCTCGCTCGGTAGTAAGCTTAGTTTCGGCCAGTGTATCGTCGGCGCTGACCTGATCGCCGTTGCGTACCACCGGCTCAGCACTAGGAGGCAGGTTGTACACGTCACCGGCCAGCACCCAAAGCAGGCCACCCCGCTGGGCCAAACGGGTGGTGTTGCCCTGGCGGTCGGTTTTTTCCTCTTGAACAAGACCGGCAAACTTCACTTCGCCAGCTAGGTCAGACGTAACGTCTTTGGTGGCCTTTTCAGTTACCTTGCGAGTGCGTCCAGCGGAGGGCAGTTCGGCTAAGAGCTGCTCTTTTTCTACGGTTTCGCCTTCGTTGACAAATAAAATCGTGCCCTGGGGCAGAGATTCGGTTTTATTTCTGCCGGTGCCCTCGATCACAATGTCGGCGTTTGCCTCCAGCATGAGAGCTTCTTCACCGTAGCGGGTGCGGAAGGCACGGGTCTTGAGGTTTTTGGGCATCTTGACGGTGCCGTCTTTGCTGGCCCGAATTCGAGGCGCTACTTCACCGGTAAAGGTACCACCCGTGTGGAACGTTCGCATGGTCATCTGAGTGCCGGGTTCACCAATGGACTGGGCGGCGATGATGCCTACCGCTTCACCCAGGTCAACCATCTCAGAGTGGGCCAAGCTCCAGCCGTAGCAGAGACGGCACACGGAGCGGGTGGCTTCGCAGGTGAGGGGCGATCGCACGACTACCCCTTCAACTCCGGCCTCCGCCAGCATTTCTGCCGTCTCTGGAGAAACGGGATGGTCTTTTTCTAGCAGCACTTCACCCGTTTTGGGGTTCACTACGTCCTCGGCTACGACCCGGCCCAGCAGGCGGTTTTGCAGGGGAATCAGCACTCGCTCGCCATCAGTCATGCTGCGCAGGGGAATACCGCGCTCGGTGCCGCAGTCGTGCTCACGAATAATGACGTCCTGAGAGACGTCTACCAGGCGGCGGGTCAGGTAGCCCGAGTCCGCCGTACGCAGCGCGGTATCCACAAGACCCTTACGAGCACCGTAAGAGGAGATAACGTACTCAGTAACGGTCAGCCCTTCCCGGAAGTTGGTCTTGATGGGCAAGTCAATGATTTCCCCCTGGGGGTTTGCCATCAGGCCTCGCATGCCAACTAGCTGCCGCACCTGAGATATATTTCCCCGCGCCCCAGAGAAGGCCATCATGTAGACCGAGTTGAGCGGGTTGTTTTCTTTAAAGTTCTTGACTACCTGATCCTTGAGCTCTTCGCTGGTGTCGTTCCAGGTATCGATAACCTTAGTCAGGCGCTCCACCTCGGTAATTTCACCTCGGGTGTAGCGTTCTTCAGTGGTCCGGATGTCCTCCTCGGCGGCAGCTAACAGCTGTCGTTTTTCCTGCGGCACCTGGAGATCTTCGACGCTAATAGAGACGCCAGCCCGGGTAGCGTACTTAAAGCCTAGCTCCTTGATGCGGTCGGCCATCTGAGACGTGCGAGCCGTGCCGTTGTGGGTGAACGACCAGGCAATCAGCTTTTTGAGCTGCTTCTTGTCGATAATGCGGTTCCGAAAAACAGGAGAGGATTGAGGTGCCCCTTGCTCAGCCATAGGTTTTGCCCTTGTAGTAATGATTGTGCTGTGGTGGTGTTATGGCTCCTAGCCAACGATCGCGTCGAGTACCGCCTTGTTGTAGATGATGCGGCCCGGCGTGGTCTTGATATATTGAGAGATCAAGATGCCTTCGCCGTCTATACGCATCCGACGATCGGGATAGATTTCCGTGATCGTGCCGTCCTCTGCTTCCATGCGCTCGGGGGCAGCCGACTTGGGCGAATCAGACTCTACATCGCCATCAAACCGCAGCCATACCTTGGCATGTAGCGCAACTATTCCCTGCTCAAAGGCCATGATGGCATCTTCCATGCTGGCGAAGTAATGACCTTCGCCCTTTGTAGCGTCGGGATTTTCTGCCGTTAAGTAGTAGCAGCCCAAAACCATATCCTGAGAAGGGGTAAT
>JBARUP010000247.1:0-4572 GCA_049645805.1 Nodosilinea sp. | reverse complement strand
CACCCCAATCTTCCGGCGGCGATATTGCCATCAACCTGGCTGAGGGAACTGAACGGGGGTTAGTCGTTCTTATTGGCGACAGCGACATTACCACCGAGAGCTTTGGCGATGGGGGCAACATCACTATCGGCGGTGCTGCGGTGATCGCCTTTGGCGATAGTGATATTGTGGCGCGATCGCAAAGTGCGCGAGGTGGCAACATTACCCTCAGCAGCCTCTTCAGCGAAACCCTACCGCCCGATAGTCAGCCGCCTTTTGACGGTGATGGTCGTGTCGATATCAACGCTGATGGGCAGATTGCAGCAGGGGTGATTAGCAGTACTGACACCAGCTTCGTTGAAAACAGCCTCTCAGCCCTCGAAGACACCATTGTCGATACAGCAGCCCTCACCGCCGGTAGCTGCATTGCCCGCACAGAAGTAAATAGCTTGGGGTCTTTCACATTCACCGGGAGCGATGGTCTACCCCAGCGCCCCGGCGACGCTGGTATCTCTACTTACCCAACCGGCACAGTACGAACAACCGCACCGGCTGAAGCCCAACCTCTGCAAGAGCCCGATGGAGTGTATCAGCTTCCTGATGGTCGCCTAGTGCTGAGCCACGCCTGCGAGTGAGGCCAAGAGCCCATGTTTTGGTGCTAGACACCGGCAATGGCACTAGCTAGGGCATAACCCTGGGATCTAAGACAGTCTTTAGTCTTGCTCAGCGATGTAATTTAGGCGATCGCTGAGCAGCGAGAACTCATCGTTGGGGTTCGTGACTTCTAGCGCGGCTAGCTCAGCCACCAGTTCGCGGCGGAAAGCAGCGGCGGCAGGAGAAACCGGCGCTTGGGAGAGAACGGCGATCGCATCGTACCAGAGCCCGGCAGCCGCATACTGCTGGGCCTGCTGCACGGGATCGTCAGCTAGTGCCAGGTCGGCCGGAGGAGCCACCACCTGAAAATCGGCTTCGTCGAGGCGGTTTCTAGACGGCTGGCTGGGCGAGCATTGCAGAATGACCTTCCAGCGATAGGTTTCGCCCACCACGAGATCAGGCTCACTGTCGGGCAGGGTAAAGGTCATATAGCCCAGCTGACTAGGGCCAGCATTGTAGATACCTAGGCGCTCAACCCTATCGCTATCAGGGTCACTCGATAGGTAGCGGTAGAGCTGAATCTCCACTGGGTAAGGCGTTTCGTCGGCGACAAACCAGGTCAGGGTGGGGCGGGTAGCAGCGGTTTGGCCAATGTGGGTTTGAGGTGCTAAAGCCGTAATGTCGATGGGTACTGCATCACCACAGCCGTAGCTGCGCGTACCACCACCCGTAGTTCTACGGGGCGCGTCGGATGTTTTGGGGGGCTCATAGTAGCCCGTGCCACCATCACCGAATGGACCACTAGGGGTAGACGGATCAACAGGCTCAAACGTTCCACTCCCCTGTGAAAGCCAGAGAGAATGCCCTTCGCGAATACTGTGAGTAGATTCGCTGCCCCAGGCGGCATAATTTGGTATCTGCCCCAGAACAATCAGACTTCCTGTAGCTAATCCTACTATTGAAAAAACTAGTTTGCGCATCCCTGAGCCCCGATTTATTCTCACTGTGCTGCTCTTTTGTGGGTAGCTTAGTTTGATTTCGGGCTAAAGTCTGAGAACTTTTGATGAAGTTAAGCTTCAGGCTCAGAATCTGGCTCAAAAGCCGTTAACTTAGTCCACAAAAATAGCAGTATTTGCATGCCCCAGTACAGCAGGGTGGCGGTCAGCAGCACTGTACTTAGCCATTTTAGCCAGGGCCAGTGCAAACCAGCCCGAGTAGCTAGCAGCAGCAGGGCATCATCAATAAAACTGAGGGCAATGGGAAAGCCCTTTTGAAGAACGGCCTGTACTAGGCTATTAAACTGGTCTTGCATGGCGTTTGCAGCTCCTTAGTAAGACCCCCTTAGATTAGGCAAAGGAGTCTCAACAAACAGCCGATCTTTACGACAGTCTTCCTACCGATAGGTGCTACGGGCCCTGCCGGTTTAGGCAAAAACTCTTCCAGCACGGCCCAGACTATAGCCTTGAAGATTGGTGCGGCCAGCGCAGTTCGCAGCAGGAGCCTGCTGCGGTAAACCGGCGATCGAAGCTGCCCCCTATCCGCTGAGCCAGCTGCTTGGCCTGCCGGGTGCCGCGTCCGCCTGTCTCAGGAGACGTCTGACCTCCAGCAGGTCTCTGGCCGTTGTCTTCAACCCGAATCAGGTTCTCGTGCTCGGTGGCCTGGCAGGTGACGGTCAGGCGAGTGGCGTTAACGGCGTGCTTGCCGACGTTGCACAGCGCTTCTTCTAGAAAGCGACAGAGAGCCTGGTGATCGTCGAGAGATAGACCGTCTGCCTTGAGGGGTTCGAAACTAACTATCTGAGGGCCAATTGACTTAAAGCCAGGAAAATCGCGCTGGAGGGTTTTAGCGTAAATGTCGTAGAGCCTCTCGCGCAGGGGTGTCTCTAAATCGGCGGCGGGCTGGAGTAGCCTGTGCCCTGCATCAGAAGACTGGGCAGGTTTGAGCAGGTCTTCGTAGATATCGCGCAGGTCTTTGTTTACCTCAGCTAGCTTTGGCAGGGCCTCTGGCCAGCCTATAGTTTCGCCAGAGTCGCGCAGCAGCAGGGCCAGGGTTTGCAGGGGGCCATTGTGGATGGCGTTGTAGGTCTGCTCGATTATCAACTGCCGCTCGCTGATGCGCGATCGCAGCGTCTGGTCGTACAAGTAAAATCCTGATATCACTAGCCCGTTTACTGTAAAGGCCACTAGGGTAGGCACCAGCGGCACCCACCAGCCGCCCAAGACCAATAGACCATAGCAAAGTCCACCAATTCCTAGGCTAGCTAGACCCATGAGTAAAAAGTACCAGGAGGGCGAAAGCCGCCAGCGAATCAGCACCATACCTAACCCGCCCCACAGCACAATCCAGAGATATTCCACCCCGTCGGGCCAGGTGCGCAAAAGCGAACGGTCCTCCATTACCGCGTTGACAAGCTGGCTAGTAGCGTGGGCCTGGATCTCAACTCCGTAGACCAGGCCAGGGTTTTCTGACACTACTGCCGCAGAGTTGAGTAAATCTTTGGCACTTATAGCAATTACCCCAATCAGTACAATGGCGTCTTCAACTAAGGTAGGGTCGACAGCATTGTCCAAGACCTCACCCATTGTCACTCGCCTGAAGGGCATAGGTCCGCTGCGAACGTTGAGTAAAATTTGATGACCACCTGCGCTGTCATTGTTGACGTAGCCTCCGGTATTGGGACCAATCTGCACAAACTCAGTTTTGTCGAAGCGCATAGCTTTAGGATCACGCAGGCCATTTTTGAGGATTAACTCCTCCTTAGCCAAGTAGGTTTCAGCCAGCCGCATAGCTAGAGAAAAGTGAAAGTCGCCCGATGGAGCCTGCCCTCCTAGCAGCGTCCGACGCACAAAACCGTCTTCATCTAACGGAAAGTCTACAAACCCAACTCGCTCTGAGGGCAATGCCGAGGGGGGAGGGACAGGCGTCTCGCCAAAGAGTTTCTCTACCCCAATTACATGAGGCATGGTTTCTAACGCCTCTATCAGCGCTGAATCGTTTTTCCCTACCTCTACGTCTCGATAAATATCAATGCCTACCGCTCTGGGATTGTGCTCATCTAGGGCGAACAACAAATTGGCCAACACATTGTCTGGTACAGGGTAGGTGCCTAGGCGCTGAATATCGGCCTCGGTAACGGCAACGATCAGTATCCGCTCGTCGGTGGCTTCAGCCGGTCGCCACCGCAGCAGCGTATCCAGCATTTTAAGCTCTAGGCCCTGAAATAGGCCCAGCAGCCGCGCGACTACCACTAAGCCCAGCACCACCGTACCCGGCAGCGCCTGCCGCCACGAAGCGTTTTTGAGGCGCTGACCTCGTCGCCAGTCGCGCTGATTTTTGTTGAGGCGTTTCATGAGCTGAGGATAGCCACTGATGTAGTAGATTATGAGTTTTTGTAGACTACTTTAGAGGGAAAAATGCTTAGAACCACAAACCGTAGATTTTTTAGGCTGCTGTTAGTCTCGCTGCTAGCAGTTGGTTTCAGCATAGCGATCGCCCCGCCACCAGCCTACTCTTGCTCTTGCGCGCCGTCGCCCGATCCGCTGCAAGCCCTGGCTGAAGCGACAGCGGTTTTTTCAGGGCGGGTGACAGATATTAGCCAGCACAGAGGGCGGCTAACCGTGACCTTTGACGTTGACCAGCAGTGGAAAGGCGAGACGGTCCCTAGCGTGGTAATAACCACTTCAGCATCGACAGCGATGTGCGGCTTTACCTTTGAGCTAAACGAGACCTATCTTGTCTACGCCAGCGAGAGTCAAAGTCGTCTTCAAACCGGTCAGTGTTCTCGGACAACGCGGTTAAACCGTGCAAGCGCCGATCTGTCACAACTTGGTGAGTCCCAGCCCTGTTGGTAAAAAGCTAAAAAGCATAGTTTGCTCAGTTGTCTGCTGAGAAAACTATGCTTCCTTTGCATCAAGACGCACTCGACGGCTTTAGCTAAGTAGCTGGGTTAATTCAAATGTAGGATGGGTTAGCAGTAGCGTAACCCATGCGGGCGTTGGG
>JBARUP010000246.1:0-9532 GCA_049645805.1 Nodosilinea sp. | reverse complement strand
GGGCTGAACCTTCTTAAGTATTTACTCTTAAGCATATTTCCGTCGTTGTAAAAATTATAAGTAGGCGTTCTCCCAAGCAAAAGGACTTGCCGGCGACGGCAGCGTCTGTACCTAGACTTCCCCGATCTGTCGGCAAAAAGCTATTTTGCTGAAAAAGCGCAGCAGTAATGCCGAGAACTGCTGTAGGGCTATGCTCGGCTGGTTACTTTGGCGATCGGCTCTAATGCTTCACATCGGCAGTGAGAGACGGTTTTTTAGCGACGCTTTGGCTCACAGTACTGAGGTTTTTGGAAGCGGTGTTGGTCTCAGTAAGGCTCTCCTATTCGCTCAGTATAGGGGGTGTATTATTTGTTGATATGGTTATCAGAAACGAGGGTTTTTGGAAACTCTAGCTGCTGATTTCTAAGTGATGTTTACTACAGCTGCCCCTCCCGACGTAGGCGTAGCACTTTACAACACTTTATGTGTAGGCGAAATGTATAGACAAAGGGCATTTTTAACTCGCCTCAGCAAGCTAGGGAGCAGTAAGTAGACAACCGCAATTAAATGCAGGATGGGCAAAGGGCAAAGCCTGTACCCATCGCCCTGATCATGGGCAAAGCCTGCGTGCCCATTCTACGCAGGTTTTATCTTTAATTGCGCCTTCCTACTTAATCGTTTAGTCAGCTTTCTCGACAGAGGCCGCCTCAATAAAGATGCGGGTCACTTCTTGGTGAGTGGCGCGAATACTTTTTTCGATGCGGCGTACCGCAGCTTCGATCTCATCAGCAGAGAGGTGGTCGCAAAACTCGATGTTCATCGCCAGCATGACATCCCTGGGGCCTAGGTGCAGGGTAATCGGCGGCCCCATCTCAGAGACGGCCTGGTCAGACTTGACGAGAATTTTGATGCTCTCTCGCACCGCCCTAGAGGCGCTTTCTCCCACGAGCAGGCTTTTAGTCTCGGTGACTAGCAAGATGGCAACGACGGTGAGCAACAGCCCAATCACGATGGACGCCATGCCGTCATAGATAGCGTTGTCAAATACCTGGGTGAGCATAACCCCACCAAAGGCAATGGAAAGGCCGACCAGCGCTGCGGCATCTTCCACAATGACAATGAACGAGCTAGGGTCTTTGCTGTCGCGGATAGCCTGCCACAAGCCAACCTCAGCGCTGCGGGGATAGTTTTTGTTGAACTCTCGGATAGACACGGTCAGGGCTAGGCCCTCGAACACCGCAGCGGTAGCGAGCACAATATAGCTGACCAAGGCATGATCTCCAACCTCAGGGCGTTGAAAGCTCTGCCAACCTTGATAGATTGACATGCCACCCCCGAGGGCAAAAATTAGCACCGCAACCATCAGGGACCAAAAGTACAGCTCTGCCCCCCGACCCAGGGGAAACTGCTCGTCTGGGGGAGTTTTGCTTTTCTTGAGGCCGTAGAGCAGCAGCAGCTCATTGACGGAATCGACAACGGAGTGGATGCCCTCCGACAGCATGGCCGAACTGCCGCTGATCGCAGCACCGACAAATTTGGCGATACCAATAGCGACATTGGCCCCCAGTGCGGCGTAAATTGAAAGGTTGGACTCACTGTTAGCCATGCTTGTCTTCTCATATACTCTCGACTCATTGTACGGTCGCGCCCAGGATGCTTCCCAGTGGGTGGTAAGGAGAGCCTGTAGCCATGACACCAAAACTACTTTCCTTTGCTAATCTGACCTTATATCACTACGTCTAGACTCTTCTCAGGAATACAGCGGCAGGCTAGAAGCAGAAACTATTGCGAAAACCTGGCGGTAAATTACGGCTGATAAACTGCACCTCTACAGCAAGATGGCTTAGCTAGTGGCACTGGCTAAGCCACAAACTTCGCTCAGCCTGGCCCACGCTGGTAACCAGCTTCAAAGCTAATGAAAGAACGCGTCAAATTCTGGCGATCGCCTCAGTTTGCCAACCTAGAGCTGCTGCATGCCCGATATGTGACCCACTCTTTTTGCCGTCACATTCACGATACCTATGCGATCGGTATCATTCAGCAGGGAGCAGAGGCATTTGACTATTGCGGCTCAACCCACGTTGCCCCCGCAGGCAGCATTGCGCTAATCAATCCGGGAGAACCCCACGACGGACACGCCGCCGGTGAAGCGGGCTGGACCTATAGAATGCTGTATCCCGATGTCAGCATTTTGCAGCAGGCGGCGGCAGAAGTGGGGCGATCGCATGGTCTCCCCTGTTTTCCTGAGCCGGTCGTTCGAGATGACTACCTAACGGGGCTAATCTTGCGGCTGCACCTAGCGCTAGAAGCCTCTGCATCTCAGCTAGAGCAAGATTCTCGCCTGGTGTGGACGATGGCAGAGGTGGTCGCTCGGCACGCAGGCGATCGCCCTTTACTAAAGTCTACTGGCCAGGAATCTAAACCAGTTCGGCTCGTGCGAGACTACCTGGAAGCCCATTACGCCCAGAATTCATCGCTAGAGGAACTGGCGGCGATCGCCAACCTCAGCCCTTTTTACCTGCTCCGCGCTTTTCGTCAGCAGGTGGGCCTGCCGCCTCACACCTATCGCAATCAGGTTCGCCTACACCGCGCTAAAGTGCTGCTCGCCCAGGGCAAGCTAATCGCTGATGTGGCGCACGAAATCGGCTTTGCTGACCAGAGCCACCTGACCCGCCAGTTTAAGCGCATGACCGGGGTAACCCCAGGCCAGTACCGGCGGTAGACAGGGCAATTTTGTTCAAGACTCGCGGGGGCGATCGCCCGTAGGTTAGAAGGCATCGGGGTTTCGCTACCTGAAGGTCACTCAACCTATGCTCCAAAAAACAAATTACAGAAGCTTTTCTGCCGAATTCTTTAGCGGTGTTAGCCGTGCCCTGGGCGTTGTGGCTGGCTTCTTGCCGATCGCCATGAGCTATGGCGCGGTGTCAGTTCAGGCGGGGCTGTCGCCGCTGGCCACAGTCGGCATGTCGGTCTGGGTCTACGCCGGAGCCTCACAGTTTGCGGCGATCGAGGGCATTAGGCAAGGCCTGTCGGGCGTGAGCATTTTGCTGACGATGCTGATTATCAACCTGCGGCATATTCCCATGAGTCTGTCGGTGCACAACGTTTACAAGCGGTTTGGCCGGGGCCAGCAGTGGCTCTTGTCTCACGGATTGATTGACGAAACCTTTGCCCTGGAAATGACCGGCCAGCCGCGCCCGTTTGCCCACTACCTGGGAATGCATATGTGCTGCTGGGTATCGTGGATAGCTGGCTCGTGGCTGGGCTGCCAGGTGGGCATGCAGCTGCCAGAACAGTGGCTCAGGTTTGCCCTGCCAGGGCTATTTTTGTGCCTGCTGGTGGATAACTTGCGCAGTTCTGCCGGGGCAGCGCCCCGCGATCGCTGGTGGCCCCACATCGGCATCGTTTTGGGTGTGGGGGTCGCTTTAGTTCTAGTGACTCAGCCGTTTGGCTCTCTCGGCATTTTGCTGTCGATTGTAGCGATCGCCGTTTTATCTTCGCTGCTCCCAGGCTTAAACCACACACACCACTCGCACCTAGACGCTGAATAATCCGGAGAAATAATCTATGACTATCTGGTGGGTTATCTGCTTGGCGGGGATTGGCACTTATCTAATGCGAAGTGCGGGCGTTTGGCTGCCGCCTCAGCTATTTCAGGCCCGCTGGCTCAGCCATTTGCCGCTGGCGGTGATTTTTGTGCTGACAACCAGCAGCATGGTCAGCCTAAGTAGCTCAGCCCTAGAGACCCTGGCGACCGTTACGGCAGGAGCGGCCGTGGCGATCGCTAGCTTCAAGAAAGTCCCCCTCATTTTTTGCGTGGCGATCGGCTGTGCGGTGTTTGGGGCGATCGCCTCTCTCTAAACAGTCTCAGATACGTTGACCCCAATCACTGGAGCGTCTCTATCCCCACGGGACTAAACATCCGCTCAGTCACGAATTATTTTTTAGCTTGTCTTCAACTAGAACTACGCCATCCAGCCGAGAGAGCACTAGCACCACCTGTAAAATAAAGACAGTCTGTACTCACGCGGTGTCGGCATCATGTACCAAACCAACCCTCCACTGCCTGCCAAAGCAACCCTGCCCACCATGTACGACCTCCCCAGCGAGAACCCGGAGGAGCCTGGTTTGCCAGACGAGTTTCATCTGCTTCAGCCCGAGCTGCTGCGCCTGACCTTTTGCCCGCCGACCTACTCTGCCGATCAAATTTTCGCGGCCAGCGACCTCAACCTCTACTACGACGCTAGCCACGTGCAGTGGTACAAGCGCCCCGACTGGTTTGGGGTATTGGGGGTGTCTCGCCTCTACAACGACCAAGACCTGCGCCTGAGCTATGTTACCTGGCAGGAGGGCGTGACTCCCTTTGTGGTGGTGGAACTGCTCTCGCCGGGCACCGAGGCCGAAGATCTGGGTCGCACCCTGCGCGACGCCAGCCAGCCGCCCAACAAATGGACCGTCTATGAGCAAATCTTGCGGATTCCCTACTACGTTGCGTTTAACCGCTACACTAACGACCTGCAAGCCTTTGGCCTGATGATGACCCGCTATCAGCCCTTACCCATAGAGGGCCAGGGTATCTGGCTAGAGGATGCGCAACTGGGTTTGGGCCTGTGGGAAGGCGAGTACCAAGGCATCAACCGCCCGTGGCTGCGCTGGTATAATCGCGATCATCAGTGGATACTGACCCCAGCCGAGCAAGAGTCTCAAAGAGCTGAGCAGGAGTCCCGACGGGCCGAGCAAGAGTCCCGACGGGCCGAGCGGCTAGCGGCTCAGCTGAGGGCGCTAGGTGTTGAGCCAGAAGCCTAAGATTCAGGCCGGAGCCTGGGTAGAAAAGTTTACAACGAGGTCAGTCGTGGTCAAAATCGTCAGCCGTCAATCGTTAGGAGTGCAGCCCGTCTACGACATTGGGGTCGCCCGTGACCACAACTTCTTGCTGGCTGATGGTCAGATAGCCTCTAACTGCTTCAACAAGTCGCACTCCACCGCCTACGGGTTTGTCACCTTTCAGACCGCCTACTTGAAGGCCAACTACCCCGTAGAGTACATGGCGGCGCTGCTGACCTCCAACAGCGGCGACCAAGACAAAGTGCAGATGCACATCGGCAACTGCATCGCCATGGGCATTGAGGTGCTGCCGCCCAGCGTCAATCGATCGCTGGTTGATTTTACCCCCGAGGGCCAGAGCATTTTGTTCGGCCTCTCGGCGGTGCGCAACGTGGGGCTGGGGGCGATCGAGTGCATTCTTAAAGAGCGCGAGGCCGAGGGACCGTTCAATTCGCTGGCGGAGCTGTGCGATCGCGTCGATCTCCACTCTGTAAACCGCCGCGCTCTGGAGGCGCTGATTCTCTCGGGTGCCCTCGACACCATCGACCCCAACCGCAACCAGCTGGCGCAGGATCTAGAGCTAGTTATCGACTGGGCCCAGAGCCGTGCTAAGGATCGCGAGATTGGTCAGGGCAACCTGTTCGACGTAGTGCTGGGCGGTAGCGATACTCAGGCGGCTCCGTCTGCGAGCTACGAAACAGCTCCTAAAGCGCCCCTGGTGGCTGACTTTGAGCCCCAGGAAAAACTGCGGCAGGAGAAAGAGCTGCTGGGCTTTTACATTTCTGACCACCCGCTCAAGTCGGTGCAGCGTCCGGCGCGGGTGCTAGCCCCAATCAACCTAGCGGAGCTGCACGAGCAGCCCGAAAACGTGACCCTGAGCGCGATCGTGATTTTGGCCGCAGTAAAGCCAGTGATCACTAAAAAAGGCGATCGCATGGCGATCGTTCAGCTCGAAGATCTTACCGGTCAGGCGGAAGCGGTAGTGTTCCCCAAGTCCTTTGAGCGCATTGGGCAGCACATTGTCGCCGACAAGCGCCTGATGATCTGGGGTAAGGTCGATCGCCGCGACGACCGGGTGCAGTTCATCATCGACGATGCCGAATCAATTGAGGATGTGCGCATGGTGATGGTCGAACTCGACCCGCGTCTGGCGGGCGATATCGAGCAGCAGCACCGCCTGCGCAACGTGATCCGCAGCAACCAGGGAGATGACCCCAAGTACGCCCGCGTACCGGTAATCGCGGTGATTGGGGCCAACCAGCAGCGGCAGTTTGTGCGGCTGGGGGCGCAGTTTCGGGTCAAGGATCCTGAAGCGGCGGTAACCGCGCTCGTCAAAGCTAACTTCCAGGCCAGGGCCACGCCGCTGATTAGCGCCTAAGCGCGCTGACGCCTGCAACGCTTGTTTCTACTGGCTACTACCGGCTCACGGCGGCACAATGCTCATTATTGACCACCCCATCGGCCATGCGGGTATTGCAGAACAGGGCCTTGCTGAGGTCGGCGCGGGCTAGATTTGCGCCCAGCAAATCGGCGTCGGTGAAGTTGGTGCCGTCAAGGGAGGCATCACGAATCAGGATTTCTCGCAGATCGGCTCCGGTGAGGTCGGCCCCGTCGAGGCGAGTCCCGATCATATAGGCGCGGTAGAACTGGCCTCGGGTGAGGGTAGCATTGGTAAGATCAGTGTTCAAGAAGCTGACCCGGTTGAAGGCAGCTCCATCTAGACGGCTGCCGCTGAGGTCGCTGCCGTACCAGTCGCTATCGATGGCGACGGCGTTTTCAAGGCTAACAGCAGCGGCGGTGACCCCGACTAGGCGACTACCCGTGAGGGTAGCCTGGCTGAAGTTTGCCCCCCTTAGGTCGGCCTGCGACAGGTCAGCCTGGCTAACAACGGCCTCGCTGAGATCGGCCTGGCGCAGATTGGCCTCGGTCATTTGGGCGCGGGGTAGGCGGGCCTGGTGCAGGTTAGCCCCAGACAGGTCAGCCCCGGTGAGGTCCGCGTCTTCTAGGTCAGCGCCGACCAGTACCGTATCGCTGAGATCGCAGCCCACGCAGCGGTGGCTGATCAGCAGCTGTCTCAGCGAATTGTTGGCGGCACCGGGCAGCGCCATCAGCCCCATAGCTGCGCTCAGAGCCACCATTCCTAGGCTTCGAATCTCAATCCCTGTAGGCTGCCTAGGTCGGTTACCCAGGCGTTTCCTGAGGCCGTGCGCCATACCCGTGCCGTTCCTCATTCGATCTCCCAAAATTAGGCCCAGAATCTAGGACCAAGTCTATAGATTGCTTCTACAATGTGTCAGCATCTCTGCTTTCAGCCGGGTTGAGCCAATACAGACTGGCCCTTACCACCCTGACAGTCTAGATTCTACAGTCCGCTCTCGGTAGTTTGACGTCATGGCATCTACACCGGTCTCTTCGCCTCTAATTCCCCCACGGCAGCGCCCCAGACCAACTCGTCAGGTTAAGCCATGGGAGTGGGTTTGGCTAACTCTGTGGATGCTGCTGCTGACGGGGTCGGGAATATTTTGCGGCTGGGCCCTGATGTGGCTGACTCAGATTCCTCCTCTGCCCGACTGTGATCAGGTTACGCCCTTTCACTCTGAGAGCGATCTGCTGTACTGTGCCAAGGCCCAGACCCGCACTGGTGAACCCAACAACCTGGTGCAGTCAGTGCTCTTCACGGCTAATTGGCCAAAGAATCACTCGCAGTATGACGAGGCTCAAGAGGTTTTGGAGGATGCTTCGGAGCAGATATTGGTGCTGGCCAACCGCTGGGCACAGGCGGGCAAGCTTGAGGATGCGGTACAGCTCGCTGGAGAGATCCCTCCCGATACGCCCCTGCGCAACTCTGCCCAGGCGGCTATTTTTGAGTGGCGGCAAGACTGGAAGAAGGGCCGCGCCATTGAGGCTAAGATCAAACCCGCGCTGGCGGCTAGCGACTGGGACCTGGCCAAGACACACCTGCAAGCGCTTAAAACCCTCAAGAGCGACTACTGGCTTACAGCGCGGTATGTGCACTGGCAGCAGCAGTTTTTAGTCGAGCAGCAGGCGTGGAACCAGCTTTTGCAGGCCCGCGACCTAGCGGCCACTAACCAAATTGAGAATTTGCGTCAGGCGGTGGTGCTGGCGCGTAGTATTGACCTACGCAGTCAGGTGTGGCAGGCGGCAGAAGATGACGTTAACGCCTGGAGCGAGACCGTGCTGGATGTCGCTTTGCAGCGGTGGCAGGTGGGCGATCGCGCTGGTGCCCTAGAGCTAGCTAGCGTAGTGCCGCCCAGCCCTGAACTGCTGCCCGCCGCTCGGGAGCTGCTGTCTCTAAGCTATGCTCAAACGCTAGCCCGTCAGGCCGAGCCAACGGGCAACGGCTTGACGCCTCGCTACGGCAATCTCTTTGGGCTGACAGCGGCTATTAGCGCCGTCGATCAGCTCCCGGTGAACAGTCCCTACGCGGCGGCTGATCTATCGTCAAGGGACCAGTGGAGCGAGCAGCTTAGGGATTTACAGCGACTTAAATTTAGCGAAATGATTGCCCAGCTAGGCCAGCGCACAACCTACCAGTGGGCCATCCACCAGGCCCAGATGGTCGCGATGGATCGGCCTCGACGCATTCAGGGCCAGACTTTGGTAGCCCAGTGGCAGTTCAACCTCCAGCGCATCGCCGATCGCCCGATGCTTACCGAGGCCCGCAGTTTGGCTCGCCCTGGCACTGTTGCGGCCCTTAAAGCCGCGATCGCTAAAGCAGAAGAGGTCGAACCCGGTCGAGCCCTGCGGGTAGAAGCCCAAACCCTAATCGCCGGGTGGCAGCAGGAAATTCAGGTGATTGAAGACCGGCCTGTGCTCGACGCAGCGGTGGCTCTAGCCGAGGAGGGTAAGCTCCAGGACGCGATCGCCGAAGCAACGAAAATTGAGTCGGGCCGCGCCCTCTACGATCGGGCTCAGGGGCTAATGCAGGAGTGGACAACCTCCATTCAAATTGCTGAGGACAAGCCCCTTCTAGACAAGGCCAAAAACCTGGCCTACGGCGGCAGTCTGTCGGCAGCGATTAACCTGGCCGGTCAGATCGCGCCGGGGCGGGCGCTCTACAACGAGGCTGCCACCGCGATCGCGATCTGGAAAGCCGAGCGCGCCTACATCTGGTCGATCTGGGAAGCAGAAGGTCGGCCTATACCGGGTGAGGGAAGTCCCTCAGCACCTCAGTCAGAATGACAGCGGCTTCCCTGCGCCTCATGCTAGTAGACGAAGACCCGGTCTTTCGGCTGGGGCTGCGCATTTGGCTGGAGCAAACTGCCGGGTACAGCGTGGTGGCTGAGGCCTCTCGGTCTGATGATGCCCTAGCTATTTTGGCCAGCCGGTTGTCTAATCCGGCGAGCGGGCTCAGCGCTGGCGATGCAGCTTCGGCCTGGGCTCCGGAGCCCGCCCCCGAATGGGCTGAGGCTTGGTCAAATCGGCCTCTGTCTGGCCCGGCCCTCGACCTGGTGATTTTAGATCTGGGGCTGGGAGCCGGGCAGCCCGACCAGCTCCCAGGGCTGCGTCTCTGCGCCGATATCAAGGCTCGCTACCCTGACCTGCCGGTGCTGGTGCTGAGTGCCCAGTCTGAGCCGGTGCTGGCGATCGCGGCTCGTCAGATGGGAGCCGATGGATTCGGCGCGCGCAGCATGGCTGTGGCTGACCTGGGAGCCCTAATTCAGCAGCTGGCTAAGCCACGCCGGGGCTCTCAACCGCAGTGGGGGGG
>JBARUP010000245.1:0-2191 GCA_049645805.1 Nodosilinea sp. | reverse complement strand
GGGCGCCCCCACCCTTCATGTATTGGGGGGAGGTTGGAAATTCCTTGTCCTGTAAGGGTTTGGAGCGAGCTACTACAGAACTCTCAGCAGCCCTCAGAATTGGCGTATCGACCACTGGGTAAGGTATTTCACACCTCGTAGCCTCTTGCTCCTTATCCTCCTGGTGCTCGGGATGCCACAGGGTCAGGTATTTGTAGAGAGTGCGGAGGGCTATGCCTCCCTGGCGGGCGATCGCCTGGGCTCGGGCGGTAATCATGTCCGGCAGCTGCCCCAGCTGCCCCAGCTGCTCTACGGCTGCTCTAATCCGCTCCTGGGCGGCATCTGACAGCTGCTGGTTGAATGGAATAGCGTCTGGCCCCTGAACATCTCCCTGGCGCTTGGGTTCGCTGCCCAGAGGCCAGTAGTAGGACTCAGCGGCTCTCACCCAGGCTTTGACCCGGCGCTGGATATCGGCCTGGTGGCGGCAGTATTGCTCGTAGCCGGGGCAGGTATTGGCAATGCGGAGGACGTATTCTTCCAGGGCAGAGCCTTGCAGCTGCTCAAAGACCACGCCATAGCAGGCAATCGTCTTCAGCAGGGCGTTGGTTTGGCCAGTGCCGGTCCAGCCCTCGCTGATGTCAATCTCCAGGTCGTCGCGCCAGGCTTGGGTAACCTGGTAGCGCCGTTTGGGTCGCTTGCGGTGGTTGGCCCGCCCTACTTTCATCGCCTGATTGAGGGCCGCTAGATCCTGGTGAGAAGCAGCTCCATCCCAAATCCAGAAGAACCGATCAAGGCTGTCGCCCAGGGGGTTGAAGGCGTTATCGAGAAGATAGGAGCCACTGGCAGGCTGCATCGGGAGGCGGTGGCCGTTGTACTCGACAAAGGTGGCCACCCCGTAGGCTTTGACGTTGGGAAAGGTTTCTAGCTGCCCCGCGCCAAGGGTAAAGCCCTGGGCCTTAAAGCATTCGGTTAGGGCCACCGCCAGGTTAAAGGTGTTCACTGGCTCAGGCAGAGGAATGTAGAGGTGCAGTCCCCCACTCCAGCTGGAGCGCAGCAGCAGGGTGCGGGTAATGCCGATGGTCTCCAAAGCGGCCTTCAGGTCTGCGATCGCATCGGGGTTACAGTACTGGCTCCCGGCATCGATATCGATCAGGGCATAGCTGGTCTCATGGCCAAAGCGAACTCCCACTAGGGTCTGGGCATCCTGCCAAAGGTTCCAGAGGACTCGGGGCCGCAGGGGGTAGCCGGTAATCGTGCTCCACTCGGGCTTGGTGGTGGCATCGGCAGGCTGGCCAGCCTCGATCGCACACCAGAGATAACGGCCAAAGACTGAGCAGAGGCGCTGGCCCAGCGGGTCGCCAGGTAGTGGGTCGGGCTGGCGAAAGATAGCTGTCATAGAGCTACCTCCACCGTGAAGGGATAACGAACGGGGGGCTGAGAAATACCGGGTTGGGGGCTAGCTGATTGGCTGGCCCACCAGCTACGGCATTCTGGCCCAGGCTGCGGCTGGACAAAGGGATACAATCCAACGGCAGCATCGGCTCTGATGCTTGGGATAGTCATGGGTTGTTGGGGGAAAATTTAGCTAAAGCGAAGGACTGCCAAGAATTGCAGGTAGCAAAAACAAACGCACTATTGCGGAGTTGATCCGTAGGCGCTATGCTTTAGAGGTGAAATTTAAAAAATCAGTCCCTTCAGTTGCCCCTCTAAGGCACTGTATGGGTGAGAGCGGAAACGTTAGCGGAGACTTTGCCTGGTCGTGCTAGCGTTTTTTGCTATTTAGGGATTGATATACTTGGGCTCTCAGTACGCATCACCTCCTTTCGAGATGGGTTGGGCAAGCCTAAACAAGCGCGATCTTACCACTAGACCTAGAAGGCGACGTATCGCTGTCAAGGCAAGGGATGACGTTTGCCAGGAAACTGCTACAGTAGGCTTATCCAACGGACATAGACTCTAACCACGCGCTGGCCCCTAGGGTGGGGTGCCTTTCAAGGCCAGGGTTTCACCAATAGTGAAAATAATACCCTTATATTAAGCCGTGAGTAGATTTTGTAACATTTTCGATCAAACGCTCAAGCGCTACCGTATTAAGGCTGTTGCGCTGAGTGAGCTGTCTGGTGTTTCAAGTGCCTTAATTTCGGACTTCCGGCACGGTCGAAAGGCAACCACCACAGACACGCTAGAGAAGATCCTAGAGGCTATGGAACAG
>JBARUP010000244.1:0-2969 GCA_049645805.1 Nodosilinea sp. | reverse complement strand
CCGTGGTGCTGATCACTGACCAGAGGCGAAGTGGGCAAGGGGGCTTGCTCACCCACAGCAGGGACGGGAAGTTGCGTCATGGAGGCTTTCGTTGTGGTTAGCTAGCCCTCATTATGGCTTACGCAGCCCTGCTCAATTCAGTTTGGCTTTTAGCTCTGGGCGCAGCGACCCTCTTACTCGGTTGGCTTAGTCGGCTGTCCCAGTCGGGGTCGATGCTGAGGAACAGGCTAGAGGCATTGCTGACGCTGGCCTGCTTTGATGAGACATCCTGACCTATGATCATACATAGATGACCTCCCAAAGCCAGCTCTTCTCAATAAGTGAACTGAGCTTGGGGTCAAGCTGAGTCGACTGGGGCTCTACCCGACCTGTAGCTTTGGATATGGTCGGCCCTAGATCATTTCTCGTAGCCCTGGTTCTTGAATGAAAACTGCTAAGCCCGGCGTTGTTGGTGAGCCTACGTTGACCACGTTTTTGTTTGATTTTGACGGCACTTTGGCAGACAGTTTGTCGACCATTGTGGAGATCACGAATCGATTAGCCCCCGAGTTTGGCTATCGCCCTACGCCCCTACCGGAGGTGGAGGCATTGAAGGGGCTGACCGCCCGACAGTTGATTCGATACTCTGGCATTCCGGTATTCAAAATTCCTGCGCTACTGCGTCGTTTGAGGTCAGAACTCAGAGCTCACAGCGCCCATCACATCGCCCCCTGCGCGGGCATACCAGCCGCCATTCGACAGCTACATGCCCAAAACTATCCGCTAGCGATCATTACCTCCAATATCCCTGAGGTTGTGCATGCGTTTTTGGCGGCCCACGAGCTTAGCCACTGCTTTATCAGTGTTGATGGCGGCGGCAGTCTGTTTGGCAAAGGTAGACTCATTGCTAAGTCGCTTGAGCGGCTGCGGCTTGACCCCAAAACAACGGTTTACGTCGGCGATGAGGTGCGGGATATTCAGGCTGCGCGGTTTGCCGGTATTCGTCCTATTTCGGTTACCTGGGGCTTCAACAGTCGAGCGGCGCTGGCGGCGGCTCGGCCCGACCTACTGGTGGATGACCCCAGTGCCCTGCTCTCGATCGCGGCTGGTCTATCTCGCCGAGAGGCCTAGCGTGTCGCCCTGGTGTGGAGCGCTTGGAGAGGATCGACCTAACGCGCCACAGCCGTCTCTAGCGGCCCTGATCAGCAAAGTCTTTAGGCTAAGCCAGGCTGTCCCCGAGCTGGAGGAACAGATCAGAAGCCCGATTTCAGGCATCACCCTGGGCGGACGATAGGTTTTGCTCGATTGAGGTTGCGAGCTGCTCAAGGTTGATTGGTTTAGTAAAATGCACGTCAAAGCCGGCGGCTTTAGCTCTGGCTTTATCCTCACTCTGCCCGTATCCGCTCGCCGCAATTAAGTAGACTCCGCTAAGATTAGGATCTGAGCGAATAGCTTGGGCAAAGCCGTACCCGTCCATAGCATTTGTGAGGCTAATGTCGCTGATGATGGCGTGGGGAGAAATCTGCAGAGCCAGAGATACTCCGCTCTCACCATCGCCTGCCATGTCAACCTGATAGCCTTTGCCTTCCAAAAAAATCTTGAGCAGAAAGGCCGAATCAGCGTCATCTTCGAGCACCAAGACGCGTTTAGGCTGACCTACTGCTGTAGGTGTTCTAGACGACCCTGGCGTGGGTTGCTCTGGTACAGCTGGTGGCTCTAGCCCTGACATCGCTGCGACAGGCCGTTCGGCGGTGCTACGCTCTCCTGCAAGGGGCAGTCTCACCGTCACAGTGGTACCGTGGCCCAGGCCTAGACTATCGGCCCAGATCTGCCCGCCGTGCAGTTCAATAATACCCTTTGCTAAGGGAAGCCCGAGGCCTAGTCCGCCGCTGCGAGCTAGGCTGCGATCTTCTTGACTAAAGGCTGTAAAAATGCGCACAAGCGCCTCTCTTTCGATACCAATGCCAGCGTCAGCGATGGTTACAGTCACAAACTCGGCCTCTAAGCCTGCTGAGATAGCCATCCTACCACCAGAGTCAGAAAACTTGACTGCGTTCTGCAAAATATTAGAAAACGCCTGCATGAGGCGAACAGAATCACCCTTGATCCAAACTGGGTCATTGAGCAACGTGGTTTCGAGACTAAGCCCTTTCTCTGCGACGGCATCCTGAGTATCTTCGACCACGTCGTGTAGCAGCTGAGTCAGGTTCATCCGCTGCCGGTGGAGCTGAATTTTTTGGTGAGCAATGCGGGAAACGTCTAGCAGATCGTTGACCAATCGGTTGAGCTGCCTGACCTGGCGCTCAGCCATCGACCGCAGCTGCTGGCTGCGCTGAGGCAGCCTCTCAGTATCTGCCTCAGCGCGGGTACCAGATGCGTTCCCCTCGTCTAGGGTATTCATCAAGGTAAGGCTGCTGCTGATAGCGTTGAGCGGATTGCGGAGCTCGTGGCCTAGGGTAGCTAAGAAATCATCTTTGCGGCGATCGGCGTCTTTGAGCTGTTCTTCGTTTTGCTTGCGCTCGGTGATGTCATAGTTGACGCCAATTACCTTGACGGCATAACCTTCAGCGTTGGTAATGACCCTAGCTTTGGCGGCCAGCCACCGCACCGGGCTGCCGTCGCGGATAATGCGAAACTCAGTATTGAATTCTGTTTTTTGCTCAATGGCGGCAGCGAGCGCTTCTTGGGTTGGCAGCACGTCGCTGGGGTGAACATAGCGGTAAAACAGCTCCGCGTTAGGCTCTGCAACTTCACTTGGCCTCAAACCTAGCAGGCTGTACTCAGCGTCATTCCAGGTTGCTTTGTCGGTCGCGACATCGAGTTCCCAAATACCCATACTGGCGGCGTCAATGGCGAGATCTAGTCGCTCGCGGCTTTTGGCTAAAGCCTGAGCCGTTTGATCTCGCTGAATCGTAGCGGCCAGAGTATTGGCGATCGCCTGCAAAAAGGAGATATCTTCAGACGTGAACGTTTTAACCATGGTAGCATAG
>JBARUP010000243.1:0-15782 GCA_049645805.1 Nodosilinea sp. | reverse complement strand
GTGTAGCTTTAGCCCACGGTCAGTCCCTGATGATCAGTAGCTGACGATCGCCCCCAGGGATTTCAGCATCCGTTCTTCGGTATCTGACAAACCGCCTGCTCCGCGAATATTGACTCCCTCGTAGGGGCGATCGGGTCGCAGGGTCTGCTGACAAGCGCCTGAGTCTAAGGCCCAAACGCGAATTTCATCATCCTGGCTGGTGGTGACCAAATGGGTACGGCTGGGGCTAACTGAGACCTGCCAAATATCCTGGTTATGACCTCTTAGCACGTGGCGGCGCTGATTGGTACCGACATCCCATACTTCTACTTCGGCGGCCTCGCTGGTGATAGCCAGAATGTTTTTAGCAGAGTCAATGGTGACCCCTTGCAGCCACTGCTCGGCGGGGTGCTGCCACTGGCCTTGGGTAGCATTCTGGTCCGCAGCACTTCGCGTAGCGTCGGCCAGGTTCCACCAGCGCACAGTGCCATCGTGGCTGGCGCTGACCAGCACGGCCCCATCTAAACTCGCCGCCAGCCCGTGCACCTGCCCCTGATGCCCATTAAGGATATGCTGAGGCCCCTGTCCGGCAGGGTGATTCTCCTTTGAAGAGGCTTTACCAGCACGGGTGGGTAGCGGCCAAAGGCCGATGGTGCCATCGCGAGATCCTACTACCAGCCACCGCCCGTCGGGGCTGAATTCGAGAGCTGACGGGCTGTCGGGGGTGCCGCCTAAATCGCCAGCACAGCTACCGGTAGCGATATCCCACAGCGAAACGCTGCCCTCCAGGCTGACGCTGGCCAACCACTGACCATCTAGACTAAAGCTGAGTAGAGTAACCGGAGACGCCACGGGCCAAACCCACTGGCTCTCGCCGCTCACCGACGACCACAGGCGAACGGTCTGGTCGTCGGCACTGCCTGCTAGCAGCCCGCTGGCGCTCAGGGCGACGGCGCGTACTGGGCTGCTGTGGCCCACCAGAGTGCGAGGGCCGCTAGCGTAGGAGTTGCTCGCACTGATCTGCCAGAGACACAGGTGAGTATTGTCGTGGCCGGTCAGAATAGTGCCGCCGGGGCTGCTGCCTAGGCCAGTGCTAAAAGCCATGCAGCTAACCCGGTGGGCCTGGCTGAGAAAGCTGCGCCAGCACTGACCTTGCTTAGCGCTCCAGAGCTTAATGGTGTAATTGCTGCCAGTCACAAAGTAGCGGCTGTCGGCGCTAAAGGCCAGCGCCCAGACCGGTGCCCCCAGCGAGGGCAGGGTATAGCAAGCGCGGCGCTCAGGGATATCCCACACGGAGACGCTGAAATCTTGGCGGCTACACACCAGGTAGCGGCCGTTCGGGCTGACGGCCAGAGCCGGTAGAGTCTGGAGATCGGCGGGTAAGATCCAGCAGGGCAGCCCGGTTTCCAGATTCCAGATAGTGAGGCAGTGGTCGTCGTAGCCAGCCGCGAAGGGAATTGAGGGACAGTCAGGATCGTTAGGGTCGGCTAGAAACCCAGCGGTGCGAAGGCTGGCCGTCGATCGCGCCTGGAAGTCTCTGAGCAGGGTGCGATCGCGCGTCTGCCACAGACAGGCTCGCTGGTCGTCGCCACCGCTAATGAGGCAATCTCCTGACGTGTTGTAGACCAGGCTGTGAACTGGTCCATAGTGGCCCTCTATCCGCCCCTGGCTAAATCCTGAAGCTACTTCCCACAGGCACAGCTTTCCGCTGTCGTCGCCCGAGGCGAGCTGGCTACCATCGGGGCTAAAGGCCATTGCTCCTACGGCTGCCTGGTGGTCTACCAGGATGTCAGTCTGGTAGGTGGTTCCTATGGGCCATAGCCAGATTTGCCCAGTCTCAGTACCTACGGCCAGCAGGTCGCCCTGGGGACTAAAGGCCAGCGATCGCACACCCTGAGACTGGTCTTCATCGAACATCCACACCAGCTTGCCTCGCACGAGATCCCACAGCAGCAGACGCCCCTCGTGGTCACCTGTAGCGAGATAGCGGCGGCGATCGGGGGCTGTGGTAGGACCAAAAGCGGCTACCGGGTCGCGGCCCAGGGCGGTGGCAAAGGCCGTGTCGCTAAACTGAGCCTGGCTGAAGTCGGCCCCTTGCAGGCTCACCTGCCGCAAATCGCCCTGGTAGATAGCCAGGTGAGAAAAGTCAGCCCCGCTTAGCCCTAGCCCTAGATATTCGCAGAGGTGAATAATATTGCTGGCCCCATAGCCGGGCTGATTGGCCAGCCTAGGCAGAGCCTTGAGCAGGCGATCGCCCTTAGCGGCCAGCGCCTCATCCGTTGGGTACTGACGCTTGAGCGCATCGCCTAGGGGCACTAGCATGGCCGAACGCTGCCGCTCTTGCACCACCTCACGGGCGGTCGTGACAATTAGCGGCAGCCGCTGCAGCCACCGCAGCGATTCAGCTTCTAGCTCAGCCAGCAGTTCTTTGTACAGCCGTTCGAGCACTAGGGCTTTTACTAAGGGTCGTAGGCTCAAGACCAAACCGCCCCTGTCAGCGGGCTGACTGGTGACCCAGCCGCGCCCTAGCACCGACTGCACCACTCCGTCCTCTGGGGCTGGCTGCATGGTGTCGAGCAAATCCTCTCGCCCAACGGATTCTTGAGCTAGGGCCAGCCCGTAGAGCAGCGCCCATTCTTCAGGCAGCAGCCGCTCTAGAGCCTCCGTAAACTGGCGCTGCACCACCGCAGGAATAGCGAGGTCATGAGCCTCAAGCAGCGCCCTGGGCTGCCCCTGATACCGATCACGCAGGATAGCTCCTACCCCTCGCAGCACTAGAGGGTGGCTACCGTAGCGATCGATCAGAGCGTCCCAGTCTTTGGGGTTGGCAGCAGGGGCACTAGAGGCATGCAGTGGCGAGTGGTCTCCCACATTTGCTAGCTCGCCTAAGGAATATTCCCGCACGCGCGGCCCCTGTAGTTGAGAAAAATCGACAGGCTTCTCGCGACTGACCCAGATTAGGCAGCTTTGATGATGGCGCTCGGCTGCCTGATAAAAAAGGTGCTGAAGAGCTTTGGTATGCGCCCGGTAGGTACCTAGCAGCTGCTGTGACTCAAACAGCTGCTCCATACTGTCGAGGATGAGCAGTACCTGACGCTGCTCTAGCTGATCGAGCACCCAGTCAACGGTAGCGAGGGGCGACAGCTCCGGTGCTGTCGGATCTAGCCAGTGTTTGATGGCAGTCAGGACCGCTTCCTCGGAAACGTCAGGGGAAAACGCCAGGTAGCCGCACTGCTCCACTCGAGGGGCGCTGGCGGCGATTACCGCCGCCGCCAGCGTAGTCTTGCCTACTCCCGGCAGACCCCAAAGCACGATTGTGCGGCAGCGTTCATCGATCACCCACCGGGTTATTTGGGTCAGCTCGATGTTACGACCGCCGCAGTCGGCTAGATCAATGCGGGGCGAGTCCCTTACCACCAGAGCCGTGGGGGCTACTCTCACAGGAGCCGCTTCAGGCGCTGCTAGATCGGAGTCAGGAGACACTAGCCCTTGAGCGATCCAGGTTTGCAGCACGTTTTGAATATTGCGTTTAGTGACCCGTATGCCCGGCAGGTCAGTCTCGACTAGGTCGGTAAGCAGCTGCCAGAGCTTAGGGCCAACGTCTTTTTTTAAATAATCTTCGGTATAGCCTGCGGCTGGGGTGGCCATCGCCGAGTAGGTCTTGTTCTCCCACGACCCCATTAGCACCAGGCGCTCTACATCCTTCAGCGGACGGCCTTTGCGCTCTAAAGCAACCTGATTAACGAGTACAGCAATTTCCTCAAAGTCCATTGGCCACAGCAGCTACGGATGAACCCCTAGTCTTGGCCCCAGTTTAACCTGAATTTTTCAGAACTCTATCTAGATCAGAGCTGAGGCAGATTGGCCAGCCTAAATTCAAAAAAATTCCCTAACCCGAAGGCCAGGGAATGATCAGGGTGCATCTACCAGTCCATATTTCGGCGTTGGGAGCAGGGATCAGGATAGTTTGAGACGGATTTTGCTGAAGCATCTGGGAATTGGGTAGGTGAGCAGAAGCTCAAACAAGTCGTGCTCAGAAATTTTGAAGACACCCCAAGAGAACACCTCTGTTCAACCTGCTGATGTTTAGTGGGCTGAGCTAGACGACCTGCGGCCACTTAGCCACAGTGCTGAAGCGCTAGGCGAGCGGCTCCGGCAATACCGGCCTGATTGCCCAGCTCTGCTACTAGCACCTGCATATCCTCGCGGGAGCTGAGCAGCACTCGGGTTTCTAGCTCAGTCAGCGTAGTGGGTAAAAACAGCTCTGCTGCTGCGCTAATACCACCGCCAATAATTACTGCCTCAGGGGTAAGAACGTAGACCAGGCTGGCAATGCCTGCTCCCAACCAGCGACCGTAGGTATGCCAGAACGCGATCGCCTCCGCATTCCCTGCCCTGGCTTGCTCAAACAGCACCGCCGGAGTCTGCCCCGTCTCTCGCAAAATGGCCTGCACTGAGCAGTACTGCTCCAAAGAACCCCGGTTGCCGCTGTTGCAGGGTGGCCCTTCAGGATTCAGAGTAATCAATCCCAGCTCCCCGGCAGTGCCCTGACGACCCACAAACAACCTGCCATCAAGAATAATGGCCCCGCCCACTCCGGTCCCCAAAGTGAGCGTCAGCACGTCTTTGAACGCGCGACCGGCCCCCAGCCAGGCTTCACCCAGTCCGGCACAGTTGGCGTCATTGGCGACGACAACCGGACGCCCTGTTCTAGCCTCTAGCTGATCGGCAATAGGCACGTCGTGCCACCCGGCTAGGTTAATGGCAACGCGGGCAACGCGACCAGCGACATCGGCGGGGCCGGGGGTACCAACGCCAATGGCGGCGGCTTCGCGATCGGGGTCAAGAGCGGCGATCGCGTCGGCGATTGCCGCCATCACCGGTTCGGGAGTTGAGGGCTGCGGAGTGGGCACCAGGCGATCGCACAGGCACTGACCCGATTGGGTAAACCGCCCTAGCTTGATGGCTGACCCGCCTAAATCAACGCCGATTACCTGCCGATCTGACATCCCTAGCCTCTACTGTGAATTATGCAGAGCTATTCTCTCAGATCGAGGCCTCACTGGCGGTGCGCGGCGGCGGTTTGAAATGCCTCGCAGTACTGTCGGTAGCCACCGGGGAACACCACGTTGAGCACCAGCGGATCGTCGCTGTCCTGAGGATCGCCGGGGCCTTCGGTAACTTGGCCGCTGCTGTCGTCTAATTTGAGAGCTTTGCGGTTTTTGAGCTGGCCACCACTGCTGTCAACGTAGGTGACGACGTTGCCGGTGTCGTAGTGCTGGCCGATGGCCTGGATCAGGTGCAGAAAATTGCGATCGCTGCCGCCCCGCTTAGCCACCGCCTGACCGTTCTCTATCACTACCGTGCTCGTAACTGTGTCTCCCACACCTACCAAAGTCGGCATCAGCGCCGGATCAAAGTATTTAGCCACCAGGTCCAGCAGTTCTGTATGACTGTGAGGGGCCTGCCGCACGCTGAAGCCTTCTCCCAGGGGAAACTCTCCGGTGCGCTGAGCATAGTAGCGGTTCAGCAGCGCCAGCACTCCGGCTTCTTTAATGGCTCCCCGCAGCATGAACTGAAAATCGGTGGTACCCGACTCGTCGCCTTGAGCAAACCAGACAACCTCTTTGCCGTCTGGGCCGCGCCCGTGGTTAGGGGCGTAGTGAACAAAGAATGACTCCCCTAACCCCTGAGCGGCAGCCTCCCGCAGCAGGTCTTCCATCAGCGCGTGCACAGCGTGCTGAAGCGCCACGTACAGGGTTTGGTGCCCCTGAAGTAAGCCGTGCAGGGTATTGAGATTGGCGGTAGGGGACGCAATATTGTCTAGGGCCGAGGCACTGATGCCGCGCTGGAGATCGGCCCCAGCGATCGCGGTTGAATGCTGGTCAAAAAACTCCTGTAGGCACTGCCGAATTTTGTCTGGCACCGCCGCTAAAAACGCTAGCTCAGCCTCGCTGACTCCCGGATGGCTGACATCCCCGGCGCGGGTTTGCCACTGTACGCCACCAGCTGCCAGTCCGGGCAGGTAGCTCGGCTCGACTCCGCCTCCAGCGGCCCGCTCGATAATGCCGTTGATGCCCCGCTGCCCGGTATGCTCGCCGTTGGTCAGCACGTAAAAGTGGCCGTCAAAGGCCTGGGTGGCGCTCACGTAGGCCAGCTCAATGACGCGATCTAGCGGGTCGTTAACTAGCCCCATACACACCCCGTCGAGGTCCTGCACGATCAGCAGATTTTGGGTGGTGGCCAGTAGGTTAATCCAGGCACCGTGGTCGAGGGAAAACTGCTGGCGGTGGAGAAATCGAGACACTGTAGAAACCATGAGACACGCTTACAACCAGACAACAGGCGCTTTTACCTTATCAGCCTGTCTGCCGTCCTGAGCAAGCTGTATTGCCCGAGGCAACTTTTAGGCAACATTCCTTCCCGTGGTGGACAGTGCTCACTCTACGGCGGCTACGGTTTCCACATAAGCGTAGGCTCTTTTTTGAAGGCTAGAGCCAGCCCTTGAGCCAGTAGATCACGATACCCAGGTATTCCTTGAGGGCTCGGGTGAGGTAGTGCAGATTTTCGGTTTGGGGTATCAGGCTGAGGGTGCGGCCCTGCCAGGTCGTCTGGGCTGGGTCACGGGGAACCTTGGCGACGTGAAAATCGGTTGGGGCCGGAATAGCCTCAAAGCCCTGCTTTCTAAAAATTGCCAGCGACCTGGGCATATGCATGGCCGAGGTAACCAGCAGAATACGCTCAACGTCGCGATTGGCCAGCAGCACTTGGGTGTAGGCCGCGTTTTCAAAGGTGTTGAGCGAGTCGGGCTCGGTCAGCATGGCGCTGCGGGGCACGCCTAGCGCTGCGGCTAGCTCCACCATGTCGGCGGCTTCAGACCGGCTCTGGCTCTGGCCCCAGGTGATGCGTCCGCCGCTAAACACCAGCAGCGGCGCTTTACCTTCCAGGTACAGACGCGCTCCGTGCAGCACGCGATCGCCCTCATCTCTGACATCAATCCACGGGCGCGGCGGAAACTGGGGGTTAATGGCCCCACCCAGCACGACAATTGCCTGGGCCTCGGGCAGATCCGTGGTGTCTTGGTAGCGCCACTCTAGCGATCGCATCGCCTCTGTCGCCACCCAGCTATTGCTGCTCACCACCAGCAGCAGTAGCGCCAGCGCGATCGCCGCCGCCGCCCACCGAGGCCGCCGCTTCAGGCAGATCAGCGCTGCTACCAGCAGCAAACAAGTCAGCCCTAGAGGATAAATCAGCAGCGGCAGCAGCTTCGATAAAAATAAAAACATTAGTTTCGCGAATCTCGAATCATCTCCCTAGCCTTTCACTAGCTCAAGGCAGGCCCATCCACCCCTCACCCTACCTTTCCTCGCTTTCCTAACAGCTCCCGCATCTCCTCCAGCAGACTCTCCTGCTCGCTTTGCAGGCTTTCTAAGCGACCAACAATTTCGCCCAGGCGATCGCCCCCAGGCTCAAGCTGAGCCGGTTTTGCCCACCGCCGCACCAGCAGCCCAGACACCGCGCCAAATAGCCAGCCGCTGAGCCGGAAAGGTAGCTTCACCAGCGTTAGCCAAAACCCTTCGGTGAGGCGGGCCACCGCGCTCCACAGCCCCGCAAACAGCAGCAGACCCACGACTACCAGCGCCAGCGCCCACAGGGGGTGCCCCACCAGCCAGGCCGCAATCGGGTGCTCTGCTAGCCAGTTCTGCACCGGTCGCAGCAGCGCCGACTGCGCCATGTCGGCCCAGGAGCTGGTGAATGTGTCCGTCAAAAATCCCATGCGGTGCCTACCCCCTTAATCTTTGCGGCCACCGCCCCATTCTTACCTAGGACGTCATCACCCACCGGCTCACCCACCCATCTACTCACCTACTCTAGCTAAGGAGCCGGTGCCGCAGGCGGCGGCGCAGGCGGCTCGGGCAGGTCGGGCGATCGCGCTAGCCACCACCAGCCCACCAGCCCTATCAGCAGCGCGGTTCCCGATACCGCCAGCACCCAGCGTGGCACTCCGCGCGGTGGCAGAGATGTTGCTGCCGGAACAAACTCTTCCTGAGGCGGATCGCCGTAGAGCTTGGCTCCGCCCGGTGACACCGCCTCTTGAGCGCCAGCACCAGCGGGAATCTCCTCAGCCTCCGCCGAGGATGGCGTGAAGAGCTTGTGCTGCATCAGCACCACGGCGGTGTTGTCGTGGCCGTTCTTGTGGTTGGCCAGCTCGATCCACGAGGCTACCGCCGAGTCGAGGGTAACAATATCCTTGATAATGAGGCCGATATAGTTGGCCCAGGCGTCTTCGATGCGGTAGTTGTCGCTCAGGCCGTCGGAGCAGAGCAGCAGAATGCCCGTCTCATCAAATACAAAGCGCCGCACGTGGGGGGTCAAGTAGTCGCCGCTGCGGGTGCCCAGGGCCTGAGTTAGCGCTCCGGCATCGCTGCGGTCCTGGGCCTGGGGCCAGGTTTGGCGGCAGGCGACCACCTCACGTCCGGCAATGTCGTCATCGACGGTAAGCGGGTGGCAGTAGTCAGGGGTAATCCAGTAGGCGCGGCTGTCACCCACGTGGGCTAGATATACTTCGCTGACCCGCTCCCAGCCTTGGTCAGTCTGCACCCGCTGGGGAACAACTACCGCCATTACCAGGGTGGTGCCCATGCGCTGGCTACCGGCCCGGCCTCGGTTGTCGTTTTGAAAGTTAATCAGCTCGTTGACAACGCGAATCACGGCCTCAAGCTGCTGAATGACCACCTGGGGCGGCAGCGCCTGAAGCTCGTTTTGGGTTTCGGCCAGCAGGGCCTGGAGCTGAATTTGCAGCGACTGCACCGCGAGCTGGCTGGCTACCTCGCCGACGTCGTGGCCGCCTACGCCGTCGCACACCACGGCAAGTTGTAAGCCGCTGGCTTCGGGCTGAGTGCCCTGAGGCCAGCAGGCGTCTTCGTTGCGGGGCTGGGTCGGCCCCTGGGCAGTGGCTCCGGCGAGGGCAATTCGGGTTGAAACCGCTGCCGCCTGACGCATCAAGATCTCGTTGAGCTCGATTGAGAGGGTATCAGGGTCAAGGGTGCCCGCATCGAGCTGGTTGACTAGCGATCGCAGCGGTTCTGATACCGCCCGGTGCAGCGGCGGCAGCAGCGATCGCCACAGCTCGGTTAAATCCGCTAGCGTTGGCGGCTCCTCGTCGGGTCCTAGCTCCAGCAGCCGCAGTCGCCAGCCTTCTACACGCAGATTGCCGGGAACCAGCAGGTTGCGCGCCAGCTCCATCGTCCCCAGACTGCCCCACAGCTGCCAGAGCTGCCACAGCCAGCTGGCCTGACGCAGCGGCGTCGCGCTCGGTAGCGCTGCCTCCAGCTCTGGCAGCAGCTCTCCTGACTGGGGGTGAATTGGAGCATTTTCCAGCATTAGAATAGGAGGAGCTCCGGTTCGCTCTAGCACGCCGTAGAGCCCCGGCAGGTGTAGGCGGTGGGGGTGAGCCTTCAGGTAGGGTACCGCTGCGGCAGGAAACGTATCCGGGGCGCTGGGCCGATCGTCGGGCTGAGTATCAAGCCAGATATACGGGGCCACTACCCGGTAGCGCTGACCCACTAGCTCATCTACCGGCAGGGTTTCTAGGTCTGTGCCTACAGCCCACAGGTAGGGCTTATAGCGAGAGAGACGGCGTTCAACACGGTTCATAGGGCGATCGGCAGACTTCAACGCCAGGTATTTCTTAAAACAACGTAATCAAGCCCCCATTAGGCCTGACCCCAAAGATAGATTAATCCTATGAGGATAGCGAAACTTTCTGACCAACAGTCTAGTATCGGGCTCGGGCTTCTCCGCCTCGGCTTTGCCCTGCAGCGTCTCCATCCCTTCACCCGGTTGCCATGAACTATCCTCTATTTTGGGCCATCCTAGGAGCCGTATTCTGCCTCATGGAGCTCTTTCTGCCCACGGGGTTTGTCGAATCAACCCTAGGCTTAAGCGCGTTTGTTGTGGCCTTTATGGCCCTAGGGGTGCCAGCCTTTAGCCTTCAGATTGTGGCCTGGGTCGTACTATCGCTGGTGTTCATTTTCCTGCTGCTGAGGTTTGTGCCTAAGCGCACCCCCTACAGCCTGCAGGCCTCTACCGAAGCCCGCACGCTGACTGCGATCGCGCCCGGCCAGACCGGACGGGTAATCTACGAAGGCAACTCCTGGCAGGCCCGCTGCGACGACGAAACAATAACCGTCGGTGCCGATCAGCCTGTGGTGGTCGTCAGCCGCAAGGGCAATACGCTCTACGTGATCCCTGAAAGTGCGCTAAGGGCCTAGGCAGGCTTCTACTTTGCACTTTTGTTTACCGCAAATCCGTTAAGGACTTATATCTATGGGCGGCTTGTTTAGCTTTTTAATCGTGCTGATCTTTGGCGGATCAATCGCCGCTAGCTCAGTCAAAATCATCAACCAGAGCGACGAAGCCCTGGTTGAAACCCTGGGTAAATACAACGGCAAAAAACTGAACCCCGGCCTCAACTTTTTGATCCCGTTTCTCGACAAGGTAGTGTTCAAGCAGACCATTCGAGAGCGCGTGCTCGATATTCCGCCGCAGCAGTGTATTACCCGTGACAACGTGTCGATTACGGTAGACGCCGTGGTGTACTGGCGCATCGTTGACATGGAGAAAGCCTACTACAAAGTCGAGAACCTGCAGTCGGCGATGACTAACCTGGTGCTGACACAAATCCGCTCAGAGATGGGGCAGCTAGAGCTTGACCAAACGTTTACCGCCCGTTCAGACATCAATGAACTGCTGCTGCAGGAGCTTGATATTTCCACCGACCCCTGGGGTGTGAAGGTGACCCGTGTGGAGCTGCGCGACATCGTGCCCTCCAAGGCGGTGCAAGACTCGATGGAGCTGCAAATGGCCGCCGAGCGAAAAAAACGGGCTGCCGTGCTGACCTCCGAAGGAGAGCGAGAGTCGGCGGTGAACTCGGCCAAGGGGCGCGCCGAGTCGGCGGTGCTAGATGCTGAAGCGCGTCAAAAAGCCGCGATCTTAGACGCTGAAGCCCAGCAAAAAACTATCGTGCTAAAAGCCCAGGCCCTCCGCCAGGAGCAGCTGCTGCAGGCCCAGGGCACGGCTGAGGCGATGCAGGTGATTGCCAAAATCATCGCTGCCGACCCCGGCACCCGGGAGGCGCTACAGTTCCTAATTGCTCAGCAGTATATGGAAATGGGGCTCAAGATTGGTAGCAGCGACAGCAGCAAGGTAATGTTCATGGACCCGCGCAGCATTCCCGCTACGCTGGAAGGAATGCGATCGATCGTTGGGGAAGGGCAATCTTAGTCGTAGGGTTGATTCTCTAGAGAATCAACCCTACCCTCTGTAGGAGTCTAGCTAACCGCCAAAACATGCCTAGGGCAGTTTGTTTTTGAGATGATCGGCCAGCCGCAGGGCCAGGGCCAGTATCGTCAAAGTAGGATTGGTATAGCCCCCGGTAGGGAAGACCGAACTGCTGGCCACGTATAAATTAGGCACCGTATGGACCCGACAGTTCTCATTGACTACTCCTTGCTGAGGGCTAGCACTCATGCGAGTTGTGCCGAGATGGTGGGCTAGCCCTGCCGGACCAGGCAAAGAGGGTTCTCCATCGCCAAAATTACTAACAAAATGCCCTAAGCCTGCCTTTTCTACCCCCTCAGCAAATAGACTCTGAGTTCGTTTGGCGATATCAATATTGAACTGTCCCCATTTCCAGTTCAGTTCTACTCGGGGCATGCCGAGAGCATCGAGATTGCGGCTAAGTTTTACCTGATTACTAGGATCTGGCGCTTGCTCTGTAACCAGCAGCACCTCGAACATCTTGAACCGATTCTGAATGTGAGGATTCTCAGCCCAACCGCCGCGACCAAAGCCAGGCAGAAAGGATTGATCGTACTTTTTAGCTACACAGGCGGCACGCGTGAGGTAGTCTAAACCACCTGCTACATTCAGCAAATGCTGAGCCGATTTAGGCCAAGAGCTAGGAGAAGACAGATTCAAAGCCTTATCCTCAACAATAGTCTTTAGGGAGAGTAGCGCTCGAGTCTGGCGATGACTGGGCCGAGGAAACAAGACAACAGCGCTATTCAATAATTGCTGCTCGGCCATAACCTCTTTGGTCAGAGCGATATGTCCCATTACCGAATGGCCGTCGATCTCCCGTTTATCGTAGAAAGCCGCCTGACTAAATACATGGTGACTGGCCGGAAACAGGCGTCCCATGTCTACTAGGGGGTGGTCCATGAAAAAGCGGCCGACTACATCATGTTCGTTGCCAACTCCGGCCTCCTGGTGCCGATTAGAGGCCAGCATGAGCCTAGCGGTTTCGATACCGCCTGTAGCTAAAACAAAAATTTTGGCTCGTATCCAAAAATCTTTACCAGTCGAGTTGCTGACTCGTACCTGTTTAATAGAGCTACCTTCTCCAGCCGTATCGAGGTCAGTGACCGTAGCGTAGGTATAAATATCAATATTCGGCGCAGCGCTGAGCTTCTCTAGAGAGTCTTGATGAAAAACTTTTCTTGGGCCAAATTGATAAACTTTAGACGTGAGCGGAGAGCTTCCAAAGTCAAATGGTTTAACCTGCTCGCTTGTCCACGATTCTACATCGTAGGCAAACGGGCCAGAGTGCGTAGCTTCCTGAGCTTTTTTGTAGTACGGATTTAGATCTTTACGACTAATGGGCCATCCACTATTTGGGACCCAGTCTCGCCGTTCAAAATCTATGCCGTCTAAGGGAGCATAGCGAACGCCCATTTCCCAAGCGCTATCTTTGTCGCGGCGAAGCTTAATTGACCAGATGTTTGAGTTGCCGCCGAACTGCCGATTTCGGGTACCTTTAATACATAGAAAATTGTCTCCAATGATCTCACCATCGCTTAAGTCTTGAATATCTACTTCCTGACTAATTCCGCCGCTTTCCAATAAGGAAACATGATTTGATAGGTTCGCAAATTCTTTAGCTAGAGTTACTCCAGCAGGCCCAGAACCAATAATACAAATAGAAGTCTCAATGATACTGTCCTGAGTCATTTCGCGGGAGTCTATTATCATAGCTGGTTGCTTTGGATGGAACTAGAGTGTCTAGGCAGAAGATAAACTAAAGAGATGAAGAAGATTTCTATACTGCAGAGGCTGGCAGGTCTTCTGCCATACGGCACTAGCTGCTTAGTGGCTAGGTGCTAGCTGGGTAAGCTTCTTAGTTATACCTATTTTTAGGCGACGTAAGCTGCGCCGTATAAGGGTGGTGTTGTAGTTGAAAGCATTATTTCTCCAGCCACTCCAGGCGGTTTGGTCTAGGTACCTGAAGTACCTATTGGCCTGAGGGTGAGTACAGTTCTTGCCCCAGGGCTTGGGCCTATGGCTGTAGTGAATAACCCGAGGATTTTCAATCAGTTCTGAATACACAGCATCGTCATAAGGACTATCGTCAACTGAGATATATGAGTGAACGACGTGGATCTGGTTCCACAGCGGGCTGATCTCACGCCATTTGTTAGCTAAAACTAAATTAATTGCGTCTTGGTCTGGATACGGCAGTGCTGGGTGGCCGCCAATACACTCATGTACAGCGTCAGCGATATGATCCTGCCTCCACTTTTCCAGGTTAATTACTAGCATGCCTGAATTTAGATACTTATGGGTTTCAGTAATCTCATCATTCTCTAAATCCAAATGCTTAAGGTGCTTGGCTGCGAGAAGATGGCGATGAACGGGGTCTTGAACAGCCAAGATATAGTTGTCGCCAATCTCCTGGTCCCAAAGCTCAGAAATATCGCCCTCAACGACCATGTCTGAATCTAAATAGATTAGTTTTTTATATTGAGAAGGAACAATGCTAGGTAGAAGGAGTCTGTAGTAGGCAGAGATCGGATGATTACTAGCCTGACACTTTAGCAGAATGTTATTAACTTGCTCTTTTTTAGGTTTTAACCAGTTAACCTCAAACTGGTCTGAGTCTAAAGTTTTAAGCAGTTTATTCTTGTTTGATGCGCTGATACCGCCATCCAGGATGTACAAAACTAGACTACGGTCAGCGCTCAGGTTCTTAACCGTTGAAAAGGTTGTAACCGCCAGGGGCATAGCAAAAAAATCATCTGCGGCGCAGGCTAAGACAATAGGTTCTGAGGTGAAAGGGTCCATGTCAATACTCCAAAATTGAAAACATATTTTATGGGTTGATTGCCAATTGACAGGCAAATAGCTGAATCGTTCTTGTACTAGTAAAGACAGATAAATGCAGGTTCTTAGCCTTTCTCACTTAAGCTCCGTTTACTTATATCACCTAACGACTCATAGAGGCTGTTTCGGTGACTGCCCTAGGTAGAACACTACCTTCGTAACTTCAAACTTGTCTCACTTTAGCTAAGACTATTAGTTAGGAGACGAGGCTGCTTTACCTGAGCTTCACAAGCGTATATATCTGACACGAGTAGAGATCTCGATTTGCAGCTTATCGCAGCACTGGTGGATTTGCCGTTAACCTTAGCTAAATCGACTACTACATCCTTAGAATTAAGGAAATAGCTTAACTCTCTAAGGAGTATAAAGTGATTTGTTGTCCGAGCTGGTTTTACAGAGTCGTTTAATGAAAGCTTGATAAAAGCCTCAGGAACAAGACCGTTTCAGACACTAAATCTTTACACTCTCCCAAGCCGGTTAACCAGAAGAAAGGGATGAGGAAGAGCGACAAGTTCTCTATTTCTGCTGTCCTAAGGATCTCAGCAAGGCACTGGCTAGCACCGCTAACCTTGGGCTCTTGTTGGTTCATGCTTACTAGTTTCTTGCAACACCCAGCAGCAAGCGATTCTGCTCAAGGTTCATGGGCACAGGGTCAAGAGCCTGTGCTATGAGTTCGATCAAGCGCTACAGCTTTTGTTCTTGTGCTAAGAGCTATGACTTAGCCCTGGGTTGATTCGTCTAGAGCATCTACCACCTGCTGATAGATTTCGCGGGCGTGATCGGGGCTGGTGCCGATGCAGGTAAGGCCTACTTTGCCGTACTCCGATAGGCAGCCCATCAGGTGAAAGGCTGCCCCGACGCCGCTAATTGAGTTGAAGTGCAGCTGCTTGGTGACGATGATATCCATCAGGTCGCTGGGTAGTAGGCCCCGGTAGTGGGGCTTTTGCAGGTTGTCGGAGGCGCGGTAGTAGCGCACCTGCTCCTGCTTGGTGTAAAACAGCCCGTCAGCTTTGTGAAAACGCCCTTCGGTCAGCATTTTCATCGCCATCAGAGGGTGCGTAGTGCCGCCTTTGCGGAGGTTGATTTCGATCGCCTGGAGATCCCACTCGGGCGCTTGGGGATCACCCTTAGCGACGGCGATAAAGTCGACGCCGTAGCGCTCGAGCGCTCCCTGGCGAGCTAGTTCTTCACCCACCCGATGGCCCATGGCCTGAATTTCAAGCCGATAGTCAGGCCGGGCCGGAAAAGAGCAGCCGAGGAAAATCTGCCCATCGGGACCGCCCAGTTCTTGATCGTGGGTGGAGAGGATTTCCACTTCGCCCAGGGGAGTAATGCGGCCCTGCACGCTAGGTGATTCTTTGCGTTCACCTTCAATAAAGGCTTCGGCGATCGCCCCCAGCACCGGAATTTTGCTCGCAAAGTGCTCCCAGGTTTCGCTGGCGCACTGAAAACTGAGGCCGGAGAAGGCCTTAGCGATCGCCCGAACGCGATCGCGGTGCCCAGCGCTCCCCGGCGCGACGTCTTCTAGCGGTCGCAGGTCAAGCAGAGCATTTCCTTCACCGGAAAAGCCTTCGTTGAGCTTGATCACCATCCGCTCAAGGCTGGGGTCTTGCTCCCACACCTCGGCGGTGACCGTAGCC
>JBARUP010000242.1:0-4993 GCA_049645805.1 Nodosilinea sp. | reverse complement strand
GCGTAGCGACATGCGATCGGCCTACTGACCCAGTTTTGCGAAGCGAGAGCCGTATTAGGCGCAGGCTCTTGCGTCCTAGAGCCGCTGACCTGCTACTTTAGAGCTCTAAAGATGGCGTCTATTACCGGTGGCTCCACATTTGGCGGCAGGCGATCGCCTGCTCCAACTACCGCAAACCCGTCCCCTTGGGGAATAACTCCCGTCAACCCCGCTGTGGCTAGAAGCGGGCCTACCTCTTCTACGTCTTGGAGTATTACCATCAGCGGCTTTGGTCCCTGCCGGTAGACGCCTAGGTGCTGCACCGTCAGCCCAAATGAGCCTGGTTGAAAAGCTGGGTTGAGCGCGCCGTCGTACTCAAACTTACTCAGCATCAGCTGCATTGAGTAAAGCTGGGCCGGGTTGAGCGGGCTAGCCTCTGGAACCGTGCGAGCGCGGCGAGTGGCCACCATGTCTAAGAACGGGGTCCTAACTTTGCTAAGCTGATTCGCTTCGGTATCAAACGAACGGCAGTAGGCCAAACTATCCCAGCCTGGATTATCGCGCAGAATCCACTTATAGCGCTGGCCGTCGCCTTGGACATCGAGCACTGTGCCCTGCCACTGGCCTAAACTCAGCGGCGGCTCAATATTGCGGGTGCGAATTGAGGCAAACCCGCCGCTGTTGGCCGTAGACACCTGCCCCACAAACCGCAGCCCGTTCTGCCACTGCACCTGGCTAGCGCTAACGCCTCCCATCACGCCATCATCTAGGCTGCCCCACAAAGCCGCGATCGCTGAAGGAGGCGACTGGAAGTCAGTCAAGGTAGCCTCCTGGTAGGGCGTCACCTGCCCACATCTAATTAAAGCCTGAGCATCGCTGGGAGCGCCCTGCCACACCACCAGAGGCGTGTTGACTAAGGGCTCCAGGCTCTGTGGCTCTGCTGCCGATGCCGCACTAACCGAGTACTCCAGGGAGCGTAGCGCTGTAGTCAACTTAGCAGCGTCACTAGCTGATCCACCTAGCAGACGTATCTTGGGTGCAGGTAGTGTTGGCATCAAGGTAGTAGAGCCTAAAGGCCTCGCAGCATCGCTATCACCAAGGCCAGGTAAGGCTCTTAACAGCGGGGATATTGGCCCTGCCACATCAAAGTGAACCAGCGTCTTAAGCAGCCGTAAAGGGTTCCAAGCCATGGTGATAGCTTACAGCAAAATCTGGGCCAGCACGGAGCTTCGGCCCCGTCTAGAGGTGTCAATCGGTCAATCTTTCTGTAGATTTCCACCTGTTCACCAAGGCGTTCTCCCTGGGTATGCTGGAGTTCAGCGGGTGTAGCCGACAGGCGCAGACGGAGGTGCTATGAAGAGCTTTGTCACCCTTCGGCGGCTCTGCTAGTTGACCACGCTGCCGAACTTCCCTTGCTAAAGCTTCCGTGAGGTTAGTCCAGGTAGTTATTAATCTTCAGTGAATAGCGTAAACAACGCTTTAAGCTGCCCGGATTTGCCTTAGACCATCGGTTTAATGAATGTAGGCGTTCGCTTTGACTACGTAGCGCATACACCTAAGCGCAGGCACTATCTAGCCTCAGTACAAAGATGAGTCCCCTAACCGGGCACTTGGTTTTCTAGCACAGGCGTTGTCGATGCGGATTCTAATCTATTCCTACAATTACCATCCTGAGCCCATCGGCATTGCGCCACTGATGACTGAGCTAGCTGAGGGGCTAGCCGCTAGGGGGCATCAGGTAAGAGTTGTAACCGCTATGCCCAACTATCCCGAACGCGCGATTTATGCCCAGTATCGGGGCCATCTCTACGCCACCGAAAAGCGAAACGGCGTTACCATTCAGCGCTGCTTTGTGCTGACTCGTCCAGGGTGGGGAGTGGGTGGACGACTGTTGCTAGAGGCGAGTTTCCTAACCTTCAGCCTGTGGCCAGCTCTGCAGGGATGGCGGCCAGACGTCATTCTCCACACTACCCCGTCTTTACCTGCCTGCCTGCCGGTCGCCCTGCTCAAAACGCTGTTTCAGTGCCCGAGCGTGCTCAACCTGCAGGATATTCTGCCCGAGGCTGCCGTAAAAACCGGCTTGCTCAGCAACCCTTGGGCCATTCGCGGGTTTGAGCTGCTAGAGTCGTTTGCCTACCGCAGCGCTACTCGCATCAGCGTGATTGCCCAAGGCTTTCGCAATAACTTGCTAGACAAAGGGGTCCCTGATGCCAAAATAGTGTCTATTCCCAACTGGGTAGATGTTGATTTTATTGCCCCTCGACCCCAGGCCAGCAGTCAGTTCCGCCGTCACCATCAGCTGCAAGACAAGTTTGTGGTGCTCTACACCGGCAACATTGCGGAGACCCAGGGCATGAGAACCGCAATTCGAGCGGCTCGAGCGCTAGCTGCTTACCCAGCGATTCAAATGGTGATTGTAGGCGAAAGTAAGCAGCTAGCGGCCCTAGGGCGGTTTTGTCAGCAGCTAGAGCTGACCAATGTTTCACTGCTGCCCTTTGTGCCCCGCGCCGAACTCCCTGACCTGCTAGCCGCTGCCGACGTAGGGCTAATTTTACAGAAGCACGGGATGGTGGGCTTTAACGTGCCCTCTAAGACTCAGGTACTGCTGGCCAGCGGCCGACCCGTGATAGCTTCGGTTCCAGCCCACGGTGCTGCCGCCCAGACTCTGATCGCCAGCGGCGGCGGCGTCGTGGTCGAGCCAGAGAACCCCACCGCTCTAGCGAAGGGCATTCTTGACCTGTATCATCAGCCTGAATGGGCTAGGGCCTTGGCCCAGCAAGGTCGCCAGTATGCTCTAGAGCACTACTCAGCTAGGCACGCGATCGATCGCTACGAAGCCCTGTTTTATGCGGTGACCGCGCCCCAGCGCCAGTCTGACAGAGAGGTTGTGCTGACTTTACAGACGGTGCAAAAGTAGGTGAGGAAAAGTGAGTCGGCAGGCGTATAGGGAGGATGGCTATTCTTCGATCGCTAGGGAAACCCGGCTGCCGCCAACAGAGCGCATTTTGCCCAAAAACTGCATGACCTGCTCGTAGGAAAGATCCTGATTAGGCAGCAGAAACACAACGTTCTCAGGATTGCGGCCTAGATAAGCTTCGATCTGGCCCTCAAGGGCATCGATCTCGACGGGCTGACCGTTGAGCTGCACCTGGTTTTCGCCCACTAGCTCGACAATGAAAGGATCGGTGGGCAGAGGGGGAGGAGCGCTGTCCTGCTGCTCGGCAGGAAGCTGCACCTCGATCAGCTTTTCACTGCCCAGGGTCATCGTGATAGTGACAAAGAACGCCAAAATACCCATCATGACCGTGAGCATAGGCACTAGGTCAACCTGGGGCGGACTGGTGCTCAGTTTAGACTTGAAGCGCATAGGGTTCAGATCCGTTCTGAAGTGCCAACGAAGTCTCCGTGACGGGTATCGGCTGCTAGGGCGGGCTCGTACCAGTACTGACGATAGACCAGCTCTAGCTCGTTACCAGCGTCGGAAAAGTAGTCGACCTGCTGGGCTTGCAGGGTTACGAGCACCCGAAATATCAGCAGCGCCATGATGGCAACAATCATGCCAGCGGCGGTTGTAATCAGCGCCTCACCGATACCTGCTGCGGCTTCGGTAGCCTGGTCGCCCGTACCACCGCCGCCAATGTTGAGGTTGCCAAAGGTGGCAATGAGACCCGTGACCGTACCCAGCAGCCCCAGCAGAGGCGCTACAGCCACGATAGTTTCAAGCAGCTTATCGCCTCTGCGCATTTTGACAAACTCGCGATCGCCCGCCGTTTCCATCGCCAGCCGAAAGGTGTCTGGAGAAGGCCGCTTGAGCCGCAGCGGGGCGAGTAAAAATCGACCAATGGGCAGGTCTTGGGCCTGGCTAGCGATCGCGGCGGCCTGGGTAAGATCGCGGCGAGACGCGTCGAGCACTTCGCTAACAACCTGATCTTCTCGCCGCAGTAGTTTAGTCCAGAACAGGGTGCGCTCTAAGGCGGTAGCAATAGTCAGCACCGAGCAGCCCACAATGGGCACCATGACTGGCCCACCCTTTGCCAAAAAATCGAGAACAGTTGTCATAGCCTAGGACTGAGGTTGGAGTTGATTGCACAAGCAGGTCTTGCCACCACGATAAGCCTATCGAAAGCCGCCTTGCTACACATTAACGGAGAGGATTTAGCGGCTTAAAAACAGATTAAACCCGCAGGTCTATCTATATAATCTCGCGTTAATCATTATCGTCCGGGACGTAGGGACGGTTTATCACCCGGCCAGTGGGCCCGGTTACAGTGGTGGTTTTAGCTGCTGGCTTAGACTGAGTCGGGCTAGAGGCCGGAGCAGCCTGGGGCTGGTCGGCACTAGGGGCCGTAGCCGGTGCGCTGCTGACCACCGAAGATAGGGCTGTTACCGCAGTTGACTGAAGTTCTTGCCAGTTCAAGTTGCCGTCGGAATCAATTCTTACCAGCACCGACTCGATCTTACTGGAGTCAGTTTCTATGCCACCTACCACCTGGCACTGGAAGCGATCGCCCGGCTGGTTAACCCGGTAGACGGCAGTGCCGCAGTCGATTACGGCGCGCTTGCCAAAGGTCTGGGATAGCCCCTGCTGTATAGTGTCTTCTACCGTCGGCAGGTTGAGCAACACCTTTGAGTTAGGCACCTCCCAAATAACGTTGCCCTCCGCATCCTGCTGCGTCACGTTGATAGTAAACGTGCCCTCGGGGTCTAGCTCGCCCACGCAGCGAAAGTAGGCACCAGCCTGGCGGCTAATATCGCTGGGGCAGCGCACGGCCCTGAGCGACAGCCGTCGTCCCTGGCGCTCAATGTCGGCCTTGATGGTGGACTCAATATCGGTAGTGCCAAGGCGGCTACCGCAGGCAGTTAGGCTTAAGGCCGCCAGTCCTAGCAGCCAGACCGGCTTTGAAACGTGCATGTAGAGGAGCGAGCTGAGCCTGTCCATCAAACCGGTGAATCCTCTTTGAAAGCGGGTGTTGCCTAAGGGGGGATACTTCAATTGTGGCAGTGATAGTGCCCC
>JBARUP010000241.1:0-1791 GCA_049645805.1 Nodosilinea sp. | reverse complement strand
CAAAGTCAGCCGCTAACTGAGGGGAATGGGTATCTGGGCAACAGTATGGGCAGTCGCTTAGAGAGTCAGCAGCCGTTCGCCAGCGGGCGATCGCAGTTCAATCAACAGCAAAGCCATCAGTCCTACTCACAGCGAAACCAGAACTGATGGCTGAGGCTGATGTGAGCTTGCAGGCGGCCAGCCTGGTTGTAGAACATATTGTTCCTAGCGGTGAGGGGATGGCCTTCCGCTGGTGGCACTCAAAGGTAGCGCGAGCCGCCAAAAATTTTGAAGGACACATCCGCACCGATCTATGTTCGCCGGTTAAAGGTCAGCAGCCCAACCAGCCAATGAAGTGGTATTCTATCGTCCACTTTGAGTCGCCGCAGCTATTGAATCAGTGGGTTAATTCAAGCGATCGCTCTGTGCTAATTAACGCCGGACGCAAAACGTTTGCCTCCTATCAGTTCATCTCTTTTTCTACCGGGCTTGAAGGCTGGTTCTCGCGTCGAACCGGAACAGAACAATCAGGGCTTGGGCCACCGGCCTGGAAACAAAACGCAGCCGTCATACTAGCGTTATATCCTACCGTAATCGTTCAGACGCTGCTGTTTTCGGCCTTGGGTGTGATGCAGTCTTGGGCATTACCCAACGCCATGATTATCAACAATATTATTACGTCTTCTGTTTTGACCTGGGGCGTGATGCCCTTAGTCACGAAATTTCTGGGGTTTTGGCTTCAGCCCAACTATCAGCCGACAGCCTGGAAAAAAGATGCGCTAGGGGCTGCTGTTGTGACGGGAGCACTGGGCCTAATGGTGCTTTTGTTTAATCAGTTTTAGGCCTCAGAAGAATGAAGGATCTCTACAGGTTGCGGAATGTTGTTCTATCTCTTGTTGTAGTTGGCTTTGCTATAGCCTGGGCCGGGCTGGGCTGGCTCGACCCAAGCGTAAGCAATAGCTTACGTCAGCCGTCGGAGCCGCTGCCGTCAGCGCAGTTGATAGAGCCTACGCCACCTGCCCTAAAGCAAATTCGGGTCACCACAACAGCAGACTCGGGCATAGGCTCTCTGCGCTGGGCGATCGCCCAGGCCAACGCAGCTCCAAACGACGATTTAATCGAGCTTAGCCCAGTAGAAGGGGCAATCACGCTACAAAGCCCGCTGCCTGCCCTCAGCACTAACCTAACTTTGGTAGGCAACGGCAACACCATCAGCGGCAGCAGTCGCCACCGCGTTCTACAAATTGATGACGGCGATGTCACAGTTCGCGATCTGACGCTCTCTAGCGGCCTAGCTCAGGGTAAAGCAGGCATCGACGGGGGTGGAGGAAGCGCAGGGATGGGCGGCGGTCTGCTGATTAATCGAGGTGTGGTTCGTCTAGTTCGCGTCAGCTTTTTAGACAATCAGGCCGTAGGCGGAAGTGGTGCTCAGCGCTTGCCCGTAGACGTGCGTGTTCGAGGCCAGAGTCAGCTCAAGGTGAATCGTGGCGCTGCTGTCGGCATTAATGGCGTCGGCCTCTCAGACGTAGACGCCCGAAATACACAATCCTCGAGGATTGAAATTGGTGAGACCGAGGAGAAGCTAGAGGCTAACCGAGGGGCGATCGCAGGTGTCAACGGCATCGGCATAAACGGTATTGGCAGCATTGTTTTTAGCGGCGGCGGCTTTGGCGGCTTTGCTAACGGCGGCAATGGCGGCAACGGCGGCAACGCAGGCGTGGCCGGCGGCAGCGGGGGGAACGGCGGCAACGGCGGCAATGGCGGCCTGGGGCTGTTTGGCGGCTTTGGAGGATGGGAGCAAGGGAGTGCGGG
>JBARUP010000240.1:0-8340 GCA_049645805.1 Nodosilinea sp. | reverse complement strand
CTTTTAATCTGAGTTTCCCTCTTTTGGTAAAAAGCTCAGGCTACTTCTAAAGCGTCGTTTTAGTGCAGTCTTCGTATTTGCCGTTCCAATACCGCCCTGGCGCAAAATTGGGGCAAAATTTGCGAATAGTATGATTTCTGAGACGTTAGTCCAAATCCCAAGGATTTTCACCTTATGAGTCAAGCGTCAATCTCACCGATGGTGCTAGTTATCCTCGACGGCTGGGGGTACCGAGAAAGTGCTGATGGTAACGCCATCGCTGCCGCCAAGACTCCTGTCATAGATAGTCTGTGGGCTGCCTATCCCCACACTCTAATTCGCACATCGGGTAAAGATGTGGGGCTGCCCGATGGACAAATGGGCAACTCAGAAGTGGGTCACTTAAATATTGGTGCTGGGCGTATTGTGCCCCAAGAACTGGTTCGAATCTCAGACGCTGTAGAAGACGGCACCCTGCAAGAAAATGAGGCCCTGCTAGAGGTCTGCCAGGCGGTGCGCTATCGCGGCAGCAAGCTGCACCTAATTGGTCTGTGCTCTGAGGGTGGGGTGCATTCTCACCTGTCTCATCTCTTTGGACTGCTTGAGATGGCCAAGGCCCAAGATATTGACGACGTCTGTATTCATGTGATCACCGACGGTCGTGACACCAAGCCCACCGAGGGCCGGGTGGCGGTGCGGAAGCTTCAAGATTACGTCGATCGGCTGGGACTAGGACGGCTGGTTACCCTCAGCGGTCGCTACTACGCCATGGATCGCGACAACCGCTGGGATCGGGTCGAAAAGGCCTACAGAGTGATAGCTGAACCCGGCGAAGGTAGCGGCCAAACCGCTATGGAAGCACTGCTAGATTCCTACGATCAAGACATTAATGATGAGTTTGTAGAACCGGTGCGGCTGGCCCCCGGCGCGATCGCCCCTGACGACGGCATTATTTTCTTTAACTTTCGGCCTGACCGGGCGCGACAGCTTACTCAGGCACTGGTCGACCCCAGCTTTAAGGGCTTTGAGCGAGATCATATTGCTCCTCTGAGCTTCGTCACGATGACCCAGTACGACCCAGGCATGCCGGTGAAGGTGGCGTTTCAGCCTCAGAACCTGAGCAATATTCTAGGTGAAGTCGTAGCCGACCACGGGCTCAAGCAGTTTCGCACAGCCGAAACCGAAAAGTATGCTCACGTCACCTATTTCTTCAACGGGGGTCTAGAAGAACCCCTAGAGGGCGAAGATCGAGAGCTGGTGTCTAGCCCTATGGTCGCAACCTACGACAGGGCTCCTAAGATGTCGGCGGCGGCTGTTACCCATACGGCGATCGCCGCCATCGAAAAAGGTACTTACTCCCTAGTCGTCATCAACTACGCCAACCCCGACATGGTTGGCCACACCGGGCAGATGGATGCTACGGTAACCGCTCTTCAAGCTGTCGATGACCAGCTAGGACGGCTAATCGACGGCATTGGCAAAGCAGGGGGAACCGCTATCATCATTGCCGATCACGGCAACGCCGAGCTGATGTGGGACGAAAACCACAAGCCCTGGACCGCCCACACCACCAACCCCGTGCCCTTTATCTTGGTTGAAGGGGAAAAGCTCAAAGTGCCCGCCTACGGCGGCGAGGTCAACTTGCGGGAAGACGGACGACTCTCTGACATTGCCCCCACCATTCTGCAAATTTTAGGGCTGCCCCAGCCTGAGGAAATGACTGGCCGATCGATGTTTCTCCCTACTGAAGTCGAGATTCGCAACAACCGCACCCCCGTCAAGCTCTCTCGCTAACGCCAATCCCCCACAGCAGTGGCTTTGTCGCTATGGGTGCTTGGGGTATAGTGAAGGTTAGCCCGAAGGCCGTGCGTGCTGACTCAATTTTGCGATCGCCCGTCGCTCGTCTGTACCGTTATTTCAAGCAGGTTAGTTTAAGAACGCGATGCTAGTTACTACAGTTCTAAAAGTTATTTGGATGGTTGCTGCTGTGGGCCTAACGGCTATGGTGCTGTTGCACAGCCCCAAGGGTGACGGCCTAGGAGGCTTAGGAGGGCAAGCCCAGCTTTTTACCAGCACCAAAAGCGCTGAAACCACTCTAAACCGAGTAACCTGGACGCTAACGGTGCTCTTTATGGGGCTGACGGTAGTGCTAAGCGCGGGCTGGCTCGATGTGGCTACAGCCCCCGCTGCGCTCTAGCTACCGAAAAAGTGTTTCTGATCAGAATAGAGCTGGGACCGGTAGTCCTACCAGTCGCCCGACATAGTCGCCAAAGCTTGTCCGGATGGGGTAATGATGCTGAGGGGCAAGCCTTCGGCGCTTTCTCGGCGCGAAAACTGCACCAGCTGGAGACCTGTATCGGCAGGCTCAACGATAGCTAGATAGTGATCGTCTTGCCATGTTAGGTCTACTAAACGGTGGTGCAGTAGCCATATTTCTGCCAGCTCACCTTGATTGATCTGCTCAGCTTGCTCGCTGCTGTAGCAGTCCCATGTGCTGTCAACGGCTGTCCAGACCCCAGATAGGTAGAGGGGATCGGTGCGGGCACTGAGTCCGTAGGTCGTGAATGAAAAAAGCTTGTGACTCCACCAAGCTTTAACTAAATCATCTAAAGAATCGCTCTCAAGCGCTTCTCTATAGATAGGCATTGACTCTAGCTGCTTCATTTGAGCCAGGTCAGAAGGACGCTGCCAATCCGGTAGGTCGACGCAAATGTCTGCAACAACGGGTTCACCGGGCTGGGCGCTTGGGTCTGAGAGGGTTACCTGCGCCAAAGATGTGCCTAGGGCAGGGTGGGAGCCGAAGCTCAAAAGACCCGCTTGAACTGAGCCACCCTGGAAGGAAGTGGTCGGGGGCTGGTTGGATACCGCAAAGAGTCCCGCAGAACTAGCACCGAGGGTAAGGAGTAGGGTCGTGGCAAGCAGTTGGTGCATGAACGAAGGTAAGACTGAAGAGCAGAGGCGAGGAGGCGATCGCCAGCGTAGTCTGGGATAATGAGATCGAGACAGGTCTCGACTACTAGCCTTTTACTGCAGCGGCAACCGAAATGGAGCTACAGCGTTGACGAGCTGAGGGGACAGTCGCATCACTAAGCGAGGTGCAGTAAGCTCAGGGCAGCAGTTAAACACCTAAACCAGGGCCAATGCTGGCGCTGCTAACCTTGGGCTATCAAGACCCTAGCCGTACTACTAAGATAGCGGTTGAGCCCCTTTCTGAACGGAAAAAATGCCACTTCTTTGGGATCACCCTAACTGTCCTTAGGCGGGTTCCAAGGGGACTGTTGCTCACTATCTGAGGGAGGGGCTTCGGCAGCCCGAGGTGCTGAAGGAAGGGGATCAGCGGTGTACACCGGTTTGATCGATACCAGCTCTAGCTGGTGGGCCGGGGTAGAGGAACGCTGTATCCCCTGACGCCGCCGATTGGAGATGGCTTCTTCGGTTGTTTCTTCGGCTATGACCTCGTAGAGTATGGCCTGCTTACTGCCGCTGCCCTTGCGCAAAATGCGCCCTAGCCGCTGCACATACTCGCGAACTGAACCGCTGCCAGAAAGCAAAATAGCGACCTTTGCTTCAGGGACATCGACCCCCTCGTTGAGTACGTGACTAACTACCAGAGTAGGATACTCGCCGCTGCGAAACCTTTGTAGGACATCGTGACGCTCTTTGACCGGAGTTTGGTGAGTAATCGTGGGGATCAAGAAGGTCTCGGAAATTTGATATACCGTCGCGTTGTCGTTGGTGAAAACGATAGTGCGATCGGGGTAGTGCTGAGCTAGTAGCTCTGCCAGCACTCGCAGTTTGCCCTCGGTGCCCAGGGCGATCGCCCGCGCCTCTCGGTGGGCTAGCATTGCTCGTCGCCCCCCCTGGGACTGAGCGCTGGCCCGCACAAATCGCTGCCATCCCTGGGCTGAGCTAAGCCAGATATTGGCTTCCTGTAGAAAGCGGTTGCGCTGGGCGATCAGCTGGTCGTAGCGCGATCGCTCCTGCGTTGATAGCCTGACTTTAATGGGCACAATTTGAAACGGAGCTAGGGCATCGCCAGAAAGATCCGCCGCAGACCGGTGGTAGACCACCGGTCCTAATAACTGATTGAGGTCATCGTGGCGACCATCGGCGCGATCGGGGGTAGCTGTTAGTCCCAGTCGATAGGGGGCAATAGAGTACTCGGCAATTACTCGGTTGAAGTCGCTGGGCAGGTGGTGGCACTCATCGCAAATTAGCAGAGCGTACTGGTTGCCCAGACTCTCGGCGTGGATCGCCGCGCTGTCGTAGGTAGCGACTAAGATCGGGGTGCGATCCCTAGACCCGCCGCCCAAAAGCCCAACTTCTATATCGGGAAACGCCGCCTTTAGGTGGGCGTACCACTGATGCATGAGATCCAGTGTAGGTACGGTAATGAGCGTAGGTCGGGGCGTAGCCTGCATGGCTAGCTGGGCTAGATAGGTCTTGCCGCTGGCGGTAGGCAGCACCACGACGCCACGCCAGCGTTGCTCAGTCCAGGCCTGAAGCGCCTCCCGCTGGTGGGGATAAGGGGTCAAACTAAGCTGGGGATCAAGCGCCAGCGGCTTGAAGGTTTGGGCCTGGTCGTCAAAGGGTACCTGCTCAGCCCGCAGCGTCTCCACCAGCTGCCGATACTGCTGGGCAGGAATGCGGAATTTCTCGATGCGATCGTCCCAGTGGGCAAAGTCTACCCAGCTTTTGCCTCGCGGTGGCGGGTGAAGAATAAGCGTGCCGCGATCGTAGGTAAGGGTGGGTGTGCGCCCCATAATAGTCGATGGCTACTGGGGGTATTGTAGCTGGCTTGATCCCCTTGTCTCTTCTACTACCGTAGGGGTGTACTGAAGGCAGTCAAGCCGATTGGCAGGCATAGTGAGGTAGAGCACGTCGCCGTCAGTGAGCGTGACATTAAGCAGATCGTACCCATGTAGGGTGCGATCGCGGCTCTCAATATACAAAGGAACTAGGTGAGCCGTCTGTGCGATCGCCTGAACGGGCTGGTTAAAGAAGGGATGATGGGGGGTGATGAGAGTGGCGATCGCCACCCAGAGCAAATCTCCAGCCATGCCGTTACCTAAAATACGGCCTCCTAACGCGGCGGCAGCAAAGGTAGGAGCGGCTAAGTCCATAGGACTAAGCACATGCTCGAACTCAAACACCTGCTGCACCTGCTGAGCGAACCCGGCGTCGTAAATTCGTACAACTGCTGGCACCTGGGGGCTAATGCTGCGGGCGGTGAGAGCCACTTCTAGATTGACCGTGTCGTCGCTGGTAACAACCAGCAGGGCCTGGGCTGAGGCTAAGTTAACCGTTTCCAGGGTAGACGCTAGATTGGCATCGGCAATAATAACCGGGATTTTAAGTGCCTTAACCGAGAGCAAAAAGCGATTGCCCGCGTCTTGCTCGATCACGACCACCTTATGCCCAGTTTCGTGCAGATGCGTAACAATGCGGTAGCCTACGCCCCCTAGGCCGCAGACAATGTAGTGGTGCTGGCGGGGCATGCGGGCCACGCTCCAGAGGCTCTGGAAATGAGACCCCAGAATAAAGTCGTTGAGCAGGGCGTAGCAAATACCGATCACCCCAGCCCCAACCAGCATCATGACCGCAGTGAAGACTTTGATGGTGGCCGAGGCTTCTTCGGCAACCTGCTCTTGACCTCCAGCGCCGGTAATCATGCCGACGGAGAAATAAAGGGCATCGACCCAGCTGGTGTTAAGGCTGTTCCAGAGGTAGGTAACTGTGGCTAGACCAATAGTGATCAGCAGGGCTAAAACTACCAGCAGCGTGGCGCGGGCGCGGCGGCGACCGTGATCGAGGGTGACCAGCAGCCGTTGCCAAAACTGAGCGACGTGGCGAGACTTGAGAGCGGGCTGCTGGGGCTGGGTCGCCACCACAATGCGATCGCCCGCCTCTAACCTCTGGTTTGTCGTCACCGCTGTTACCAGATCAATAGGACGACTGGCCGAGTGGTAGTGAATCAACAGCTGGGCTCGATTGTCCCACAGGGCTTTGAGAGGCTTACCGAACCACGGGTGGTTAGCATCAATGGTTTCTTCGTACATGGGCCAGGTGAGCTCAAACAGGCGCAGCTGGCCGATCGCCCGGTTGCCCCGGGCCGCAAAGGCAAACAGAGGGGCAGATAGGGCAGCAGAGCTAAAACTAACGTGGTGGGGCAGCGTGTGATCGAGGCGCTCGCCCAAGCTGATATTGAACAGTCGGTTGACAATCCGGATGTTGGGGTTGAGAATGCGCGCCTGGGTCAAGATGGCCAGATTTAGGGCATCGTCGGAGGTCGCCAGCACCAGAGTCTGAGCCTGGTGAATGTCGGCCTGGAGCAGCGTGGCGGGCGACCGCAGATCTCCCACGATCACGCTGCCGCCAACATCTGGAATAGGGTGGTAGCTGACCCCTACGACCCTAACTCCCTGCTGCCGCAGCAGGCTAAAAATGCGCAAACCGGTCCGCCCCAGTCCGCAGACAATAATTTGCGGGGACCTGGGCGAGGGTAGTTCCAGCGGTGTCAAAGATGTCACAGCCATGGCCAGCAACCACAAACACTACATTCCGTTGTCGGGGCTGGAGGCGGTGACTGCTGTAGTTTGAGGCACGTTGTCTTAAAAGTTTGGATACTTACTCACCCAGCGAATCTCCAATCTCCTCACTCTTGCCTCGCACCGGAGGAAGCTTGTCCACCAGCCCCATCTCGAAAGCGGTATCGGGAAGGTCTCCAGCCAGGTATTTACCCGGCTCGAACATGCGACTAGGGGTGAGGCACATCTGCCGCAGTTCCACGACTTCGGTATTTAGAAACATGGAGCGTGACATTCGTCGTTCTAAAGCCATACCTTTCTCCTACTCGTCTAGCTGCCAGAGTTCGCGGTTGTAGTTCTCGTCGAGAATGCGCTTGGGCCGCAGGATCAAGATGATTTTGCCCAAAATGGGAGTTTCTAGCGGGCTGAAAGACCAGGCCAGGGTGAGCTGACTCTCATCGGCAGTCAGAAAATAACCGTCGTCGCTCCAGATACGATCGCCCCGATCAACCACCACGAGCACCGCCTCATCGGCAGCTTCAGGGGGATCGTTGGGCAGCTGTCTGGCCTGGGTGAGCAGCCCTACCGGGTCTTCAGCTCGAAAAATTACCTGCCAACCAGGTACCGCAATCCAGGCGCTAGCTCCGCTGGCGGTGACCATGCTGAAGGGATCCTCAGGCACCACCACCGGCACCGCCCTGAGGTCATCCACCGTCAGGGGCATCTGACCCACCACAGGGATCACGCGCGGCAGTTCGCTCTCGGTTTCGAGGCGATATAGGGGTAGCCTGGGGGCGGAGCGACTTTTGACGACGGTAAAGTCGGTCAGCAACTGCTCCACGTGCTGCCGGGCTTCAGCGCTCTCGGCAAAGCGCAGCCCCTGGGCGATCAGCCTCGAGCGGTCCTGCAAATCGCTCTTTTGGCGGGCCAGTTTCCAGAAGTGAAAGGCGATCGCGTCCCCTGGTCCAGCCCCAAAGCCGGGTGGGTTCTCCTGGCGGTAGGTGTACTCTTTGATCGGCTTTACCAGGTCGCGTACCTCACTAGAGTCGAGCCCGTGCTGAAGAATGAAATCGGCCATGGCGGCGCGATCGCCCTGGGAGAGCAGCCGCAGCTCGTAGAGCGCATCGCTGCCCTGGCGAGTAAAGTGAGCCTGCGTCGCCTCCTTAACTCCTGCCTTCACAGCTGACTGATAGACCTGCTCCGCCACCACGATCTGGTTTTGCTGAATCTGCTCAAATCCCGTTTCTTCAAAGATTTGCTGAGGCCGCAGCCCTGCCTTTTGCAGCGCCTGACAGCCCTGAGCCCAGTCCACCCAGGTGCCCTCCTTACGCCGCAGCTTGAGCAGAATGGCCTGCACTGCGTCGGTATCGGGGGGAGAAGAACTATGAGAAACCATCGCGATCGCTACGTCAACGCTACACTCTCCCTGACTCTACCTTGGATAGCTGTGTCTGTGAGACAAAAGATGAGGCGAGATCTGGGGTTGACGGCAAGACCTTACTTAGGTCACTATTGTTGATGCGCTTGGCTGCATTAGTTAACGCGCGTGGGGCTATAGCTCAGTTGGTAGAGCACTTGAATGGCATTCAAGGGGTCAGCGGTTCGAATCCGCTTAGCTCCATTTTAATCTTTCTCCTTTGGCCTAAAAAGGTAAGGAGCTTTCTGGTCCTTTGACCGGCTAGTTCTCCTGCTATCGAAAAAGGGTCGGTGGAAAACCACTGACCCTTCTATAAACTGGTTTTCTGGTCGATTAAGCGGCTTGGGACTAGAAGGTATAGCCCAGCCCAACCGTGCCATTGACCTGGCTGTTGCCGTAGATCGACCAGTTGACTGC
>JBARUP010000239.1:0-21449 GCA_049645805.1 Nodosilinea sp. | reverse complement strand
ACACCATGCTGTCGGATACCGATATTGGCTGGGTTGATTAGGCTAACTGCGACTAGGGTACGTAGTCGAATAGGGCATCAAGGTAGATGCGGTTGATGTCGCGCTGGCCTTTGGAGACCTGCTTCTGGTCGCGGCTGGCGTCTTGCATTAAGAATAGCGACAGGGCAGCGCAAAACACTCGGTGCTGGTTCCAGGCGGGGTTGCCGTCGAGATACACCTGGAGCGCTGCGTAGAGTTCTTCGGGGACTTCGGCCATGAGGCTAACTCTGGGAGTCGTTGTGTTGGAAGTCATAGGGTGCTGCCTGCTTTGAAGGGAATGCGGTCTGGGGAGAGTCTAGGGCGCAAGCGCGAGCCTGGGCCGTAATCGAAATAGATGCCCTCATAGAGCGAGTGAGGCCACTTAAAACTAGACTGTGGCCAAAGTCACAGCCTGCCAGCAGCAGCAAGGCAGGGGAGCTGTTGCTCGTACCTGCCGCTGCCACGGCAGCTTGAAATCAATCAGGGAAAATCAGCTAGAGTCAGTGCCGACTAGCGCCCGCGACAATATCACTGCCCCGCCGTCCACAACACTCAAGGCGGATTGGCTGAGCAGCCTCGAGGTAGATCTTGTAGACCGGTTAAGGGGGCTTGGCTGTGCCAGTCGCATCATTCTGCCGAACTCTCTGTGTGCTGTCAATCTTGTCTTAGGGACAGGTTTGAGCTATCACCATCGGGCTCCTACGACACCATAGGGGTTCCAGCAATTTTGGCGATAAATAGACGGTGCTCTCTGGAAATAGATCTATAGCTGGGGCTTGCTATGCTGTTTTCCCCAGCGCCCCCTTAACCTGCTGTTCATTGTTTAAACCTGTGGAAAACCTGTGGAAAACTCCGGCAAGCGTGGGGAAAGGTGAGGGAAAACTCAGGGAATATATTTCTTTTTGTGACGTTTTCCGAAAAAGAAGGCTTGACGTTTTATTGAGGCATTGCTCTAGCCCACGGCTTAGTGACTAAAACTACAAGATGGTTAATTTTTCGTATTGCTTGAGCCAATAGGATTGCTGGCTGCTCCATCCATGGCTAAGGATGATGGTGAAATAGGCGGCCAGCGAACGTCCCATAGGGCCCAGACGGCTGTTAAAAGCAGCAGGGCGATCGCTGCCGTACGCCACAGCCTAGGGGGACGGCCTGACCAGCTTAGCTGAGGGCTGCCTTCGCCCGCTATGAATCGGTGCAGATGATCCTCGATGACGGCTGCTGGTACGGGGGTGCGCACCTCAGGTAGGGTGACCTGCCCGTCTGAACCGAGCAGCGTCAGACGGTGGCAAAAGCGCACCCCGCCGCGAGGCGACCTGTCGCACAGCTCAGAGGTAATGGCAACGGTTTGAAGGGTAAATCGCGGCGGCAGGGGCAGCCATGCCCAGGGCTGTGGCCAGATGGCCTGGCAGTAGACTTGATCGGGGGCTGCGCGAACGCACACTGCACTGCTTGGTCCAGGCAGACTCACGGCCCACAGCCCCAGCAGTCCTGCACAGAGCAGCAGCACCAGCGGTACCCGCCGCAGGCCAGATGCCCAGTTTTCCCTTGCTAACTCGCTTACCATGCTGCCTCAGCCCTAGACAGATTGTCGTAGCTCCATCCTGCCACAGGTTCTGGGCCTCAAGGCATACTGCTAGCTCTTGCGCCTGGAGCCAGATTAGGGCATGCTCCATAGACTGGCTGTAGGGCCGTTGCGATCGCACTCAACGCTAGCTAAATTATGGGCAAGCACATCGTTATTACTGGGGTAAGCCAGGGGCTAGGTAAAGCCATGGTGGACGGCTTTGTGGCCGAGGGGCACCGGGTCTCAGGCTGTGCGCGCCGGGCCGAGGCGATCGCCGACCTGGCGGCCCAGCACCGAGATCCGCATCGGTTTGCCGCTGTCGATATCTGCGACGACGCAGCGGTCAAAGACTGGGCCGAGAACGTTATCGCCGCCAGCGGCCTGCCCGACCTCGTCATCAACAACGCGGGCTTGGTCAATCGTCCAGCGCCCCTGTGGTCGGTGCCTGCGGAGGAGTGTGACGCCGTCATTGCCGTCAACCTCAGCGGCACCTGCAACGTAGTCCGTCACTTTGCGCCCCCTATGGTAGAGCGGCGATCGGGTATTTTTGTCAACTTTAGCTCGGGCTGGGGTCGCTCTACCTCGCCTGGGGTTGCTCCCTACTGCGCTACCAAGTGGGGCGTTGAGGGGCTAACCCAGGCCCTCTCCCAGGATTTGCCAGCGGGGATGGCGGCGGTGGCCCTCAACCCCGGCATTATTCACACCGCTATGCTCGAAACTTGCTACGGCGACGATGCCGCAGCCTACACTTCCGTCGCCGACTGGGTTCAGTCGGCGGTGCCGTATATCTTGAGTATTCAGCCGCAGGACAACGGGCGATCGCTGACGGTGCCGGGGTAGGTGAGGGTCTAGGGCGAAGTGGCCATCTGCGACGACTTGTTTGAAGCCGCTGTACCCGGCGATAGGGCTAGCGCGAGGGTGAGTAACGGTATTTGCGGCACAGTAGCCGAACAGAGGGCTTACACCCCCACTAGCTCCACCACGGTTATCTCTGGCGGACACCCCAGCCGTCCCGGCGCGTAGCTGCCCAGACCTCGATTGACATACAGCTGGTTTTGCCCCACGTGGTGCAGCCCCGACACCCACTCCCAGTGGCGCACGACTTTTAGGCATCTGCGCCTCAGATAAGGAAGGGGGATGTCAAAGGGAAGACGGGCCAGTACCGACAGCCGCAGCGACTGAGTCAGAGCAGGTACTGGTCCAATGCCGGGCAGCACGATTTGGCCACCGTGGGTGTGGCCCGACAGCTGCAGATCAACCCGCCAGGGGGCTAGAAATTCGGCGCTGTCGGGATTGTGCGAGAGCACCAGTCGGGGCTGAGCTGGAGCTAGGGTGTCGAGTAATTGCGGGTAGAAATCTCGCGACCAAAAGTCGGCTAGCCCCACTACCGGCAGGTCGTGGCCCAAGGGGTAGGCAACGTCGTTCCACAGGGTGCAAATGCCGACCTGCTGGAGCGATCGCAGAACGGTCCGTCGCCCTCCCAGCGTGACGTTATCGTGATTACCCAGCACCGCCACGGTGCCGCAGCGGCTCTTGAGTTGACTAAGGTGAGCTGCCAGGGTAAAAATAGGCGCTGGGTCACTTGTGACATAGTCGCCGGTAAGGGCAACTAGATCAGGGGCCAAATCATTGACCCGATCAACCACCTGTCGCAGCAGTCCGAGCGAGAGACGCTGCCCGTCAAAGTGAAAATCAGAGAGCTGCACAATACGGCACCCCTCTAGCCGCCGGGGCAGATCACGGACAGAAACAGTGACCGCTTCAACGGTAAGGGGGCCAGTAAACAGGGGGCGCATAGGAAGCAAAAACGCATCACTCGAACGCTAGCCCGTTTCAACCTCAGTTACCACCGCTTAGCTCAATTCTTCAGCGGTAGTTGTTATTAGCGTTTTCAGCGAGTCTCAGCTTGCTGACCTAGCGCCGAATCAGTGTAGGTTCAGACGCCAACACTGATTCGGAAAGAGCCGCATAGCTGGTCCAGGCTCTAAAGAAAAAGTAGACGGACAGCAGCGCCAGCAGCACCCGAAACATAATTGTTACGGCCCGATCGGGCAGCCGAGGCAGGTAGCGGGTGCTAGCCTGAACGCCAATCGCCCCGGCTACTCCCAAAATGAGCCCTGTCGTCAGCAGCACGTTACCCGCTTGAGCATGCCACAGGCAGGCCCACAGCCCGGTAACGACGATCGCCCCCAGGCTGGTTTGTACAGCTGCCTTAATCGGCTCGTGCAGCAGCAAAATTTGCAGGGGTACCATCACCACGCCGCCCCCCACCCCAAACAGCCCCGCCAGAAATCCTGCTAACCCACCAATGCCGAGCCGGGCCACTGTAGGCGACACCCGCAGCGGCAGTGAATCTGACCCTGCGGACCCGCCCTCTGATTGAGCTGCCCGTCGCACTACCTGCTTCTTTAGGCCAATGAGGTAAATGTTAAACAGCAAGAACAGGCCAAAACTACCGAGGAGAGCATAGTCTGGCAGAGCAGTAGCCAGCTCTTTGCCTAGGTAGGCCGTGACCAAGGCGGGGAGCCCCAGCAAAGCCACAGGGGCAAGCTTGAGAAAGCCCATGCGCCAGTTTTGTACGCTGCCCACCAGAGCGATAAGCGCCACCGCAAGGGTACTGGTACCCACAGCCTGCACCCCTGTCAGGCCTAGGGCTACCATTACAGGCACCATCACTGTACCGCCACCAATACCCAGGAACCCGGCTAAAACGCCCGCCAGCAGCCCTGCTAGGGTCAGCACCAATCCACTACCCACCGCACCCTCCCTTGGTCGCTTTCTAGAGCAGACGATCGTTCTATCGTACCTGACCAAGCGCGATCGATAGCTGAAGCTGTTCTCCAGCTCTTAGGCTGAGCCTTGGGCGGTGGCTACTGGACCAACAGCATCTCCGGGTCCTAACAGCGAAATATATGGGGAGTGAAGAAATTCCTGGGCCGCAGCTTCAACATCGAGCAGCGTCACCGCTGAAACCATATCTTGAAACTGCTGATCATACTCAACTCCCAGCCCCAGGATTTCGTACCAGCCCAGCAGCTGAGCTAGCTGGGCGTTGGTTTGTTTGCCCAAGGCGTACTGGCCCAGTAGCTTATTTTTAGCCGCCTGCAGCTCGTCATCGGTGAGTACCGAGACTTGAAGCCGCTCGACCTCAGCGCGCAGTCCTTCCAGGGCCGTTGCCGTATTTTCAGGGGCGGTGCCGATATAGGCTACAAACTGTGACGGCCCCAGTCGCGTGGGGTAAAATGCCGAGACATCGTAGGCTAGGCCACGCTTTTCGCGCAGCTCTACAAACAACCGACTGGAAAGGCCGTTCCCCAGATAGGTGTTGATGAGCTTGAGGGCGGAGTAAGCCGTATCTTTAACCGAAGCCGCTGGGTAGCCCACCATAACAATTGACTGGTTCGTCTCCTGCACCACCAGAGAGCAAGTGGCGGCGGTGGTCACGGCGGGCAGAGCAAGAACCGGAGCCGGTTTGCTTGGCACTTGCCAATCTCCCAGGGATTGCTCGACCTGAGCCTGAGCCACTTCAGGAGTAATGCGGCCCACAATGGTGATAACTACGTTGTCGGGGCGCATGTGCTGGCCGTGAAAGGCAGCCAAATCCGGCTGGGTTAGGTTGGCGACCGTAGCCTCGGTGCCAACGCCGGGCCGAGCATAGGGATGGTCGCCGTACATGTCCTGCCGCAGCCGGTTGAAGGCGACGGTAAAAGGCTGCTCCTGCATAGAGCGAATTTGCTGCAGGGTCAGCCGCCGCTCTAGGTCAATTTCCTCAGGCGGGAAGCTGGGCTGCCGAAGCAAAGTGGCGGCTAGAGCAAAAATCTCGGCAAAGTCTGCAGAGACTGTCTTGAGGCTAATGACGCTGTAGTCAGCGGCGGCGTCAGTGCCCAGACTGGCCCCGACCGACTCGACGGTTTCTGCGATCGCCATAGATGACAGCGTATCAGTCCCCTTGGTTAGCAGACCCATTAAAAAACTTGCCAGCCCAGCCTGGTGGGCAGCCTCAGAGGTGCTGCCAGCCCGAATAAACAAACGAGCCGAGACGATGTCGGCGACAGGATTTTCTAGGACCAGAATCGTTAGGCCATTCGCTAAAACTGTGCGGTGTAGGCGAGGCGCTTGAAGAAGAGAAGCTGTCACAGGGCAAGAAATAGTCTTGGTTATGGAACAAAATCGGTGAGTCAGTACTAACTATAGTCGCTTAGCCTATGGTCTGCTCAGCAATCGCGCTAGATAGACTAGGCCGGGTGCAGAATCGTTGAGACGTAGCGCAGGGGCGTGAGGTACTGCTCGGCTAGCGATCGCAGCCGCTCTCCGGTGTAAGCCTTTAGGGTGGGTACGTAGGTCACACAGCGATCGGCAGTAGCAAGGGTGCTGTAATAGCCGTACAGCCCTGCTAGCTGGCCAGGGGCCTCGGTGGAAAAGGCGTAGTCGTTGCACAGCAAACGCTGAGCCCGCACCAGCTCGGCCTCGCTGATCGGCTGGGCGGCTAGCTCGCTGAGGCGATCGCACACAATCGCTTCTACCCGGTCAACATTCGCGCCGTCGAGCCAGGCCTGAATATTAAACAGGCTGCACTCCCGCTGGAGCGAAAAACTAGCCCCAATATCCTGCACGAGCTGACGGTCTTCTCGCAGTTCGCGCACCAGCCGCGACGATCGCCCTTCAGCCAAAACCGCCGCCAGCAGATCTAGCCCGTAGGCGGTTTCGAGCTGGCTAATACCAGGACCTATCCACGCCATGCTCAGGCGCGACTGCTCAAGCCGGGACTGATGAAGCACTTCGCGCCGCACGCCGGGCAGGTAGGGTACCGGAGCGACTGCCGCCGCTGGACAGGGCGGCGGTGGCGCAAATCCCCTAAAGGCATGCTTTACCATAGCCACCGCTGGCTCTAGCGGAATGCCGCCCGTCAGCACCACCGTCATTTTGTCTGGCTGATAGTGGGCCTGGTGAAAACAGCGCATCTCTTCAGGCGATCGCTGCTGCAAGATCTCTGCTGTACCCAGCACTGGGCGGGCGTAGGGGTGGTCTTGGTAGACCAGCTCTGACATGGTCTGGTAGCCCAGCCAGTCGGGGTCGTCCTGAGACTGACGAATTTCTTCGAGCACCACCTGTCGCTCGCGGTCAAACTCATCGGCGGGAATAGCCGCATGCAGCAGCAGATCGGCCAGATAGGGCAGCGTCTGGGGCAGCATTTCAGCCGCAATGGTGATGTAGAAGTGGGCATAGTCGTGGCTGGTTGCCGCGTTGGTCATGCCCCCCTGGTTCTCAATGGCGTAGTCAAACACCCCCGGCGGCAGCTGGTCAGTGCCCTTAAAAATCATGTGCTCTAGAAAGTGGGCCATCCCGGCCCACTCTGTCGGTTCGGCAATCGCTCCAGCTCTAACCCACACGTCAGCAACCACCACGGGGGTTGCCGCAATCTCTTGATGGATCAGGGTCAGCCCATTCTCCAGACGAATTACACTGGCAGGAAAGTTAACCGAATTCAACGGCGCAGGCCCTACAAGAAAACACTAAGCAGTTGCCAAACTGGTTCAGCGCGTCGCTATATCCAGGTTCAGGGCTAGTTCTGCTGTCAATAATACTAACGCTCAAGCAGGCTAAATCACATTTACAGGATTTAGAGCAGAGCGTCTTCCCAGAATGGGGAACAGTAGAGATCAAAAAGTCTCACCGCAGCGCCGTCTTGCCTCAGTTTCCGACCTGGGAAAACCAGGGGGGTGCCTTGGTATTTGGCTTGAAGTTTCCGAGTACAAGCTCGGTTTACTGCCGCCGATACAGCTTGGCTCCCGTTCGGAAGAAACATAGATCGACAAACATTGTTGGCAGTCACCAACGCCGTAGTGAGACCTCATCTACTATAACCAACCGTCTGGGGTAACCCGCAAGGGGAAAACCGACCTTCTTTTAAGATTGCCGCGACGGAGACGGCAGCAATCTAATCTAGTATGGCAGCACCGGTCTTGGTCTGGTACTTTCACTCTGCTGGCTTCTATGGCTCCCGACAATTCTGCTGTTGAAAACGACGGTGCCGACATCGCTATGTCTGCCCAGCCCCCCTCGCCATCGTCGGCTTCGGTCCAGCCGGCCCCGGCTGTTGACCCCCGGACTCAGCTGCGACTGCGCAGCGATGGCGATCGCCTACTGCTGCTGCTGCCAAGCGAGCCTCTGACCGAGGCCGACAGCGGTGCCCTAGGCTGGGGTGAGCTATTGCAGCATTTTAGGCAGCGGCTGGCCGGGGGCGAATCTTTCTGGCAGCCCGGTACAGTAGTGCATTTAGCCGGTGGCGATCGCCTGCTTGATGCCCGCCAGCTCCAGGCGCTTGACGACATCTTGACCGCGGCTCAGCTCAGGCTCAAGCGGGTGCTAACCAGCCGCCGCAAGACAGCTATGGCGGCGGTGGCGGCGGGCTATTCTGTCGATCAGCTAGAGGCCGAAGACACGCTGGTGCAGTCGCCCTCGGTGCCGGGGAGACCCCTGGCTGAGCCACTGTACCTAAAGACTACGGTGCGCTCCGGGGTCGAGATTCGCCATCCCGGCACCGTAGTTGTGCTGGGAGACGCCAATCCCGGCAGTTCGCTGGTGGCGGCGGGCGATATTTTGGTGTGGGGACGGCTGCGGGGAACAGCCCATGCTGGCTCGGGGGGCGATCGCGATCGCTGCATCATGGCGCTGCAAATGCGCCCCACTCAGCTGCGCCTAGCCGATCTAGTAGCCCGCGCCCCAGATAGTTCTACGACCCAGTACCTGCCCGAGGTTGCCTATATCGGCGACAACACCATTCGCATTGCCCAGGCTCAGGCCTTTGCCCGTCAGCACTTTGACGCCACCCTAGGCCAGGGAGCACAGCCCACCGACGCTTTTTAGGCCCAGGCGATTGCCCAAGGTTGAGGTGCTGAGGCGGCGGTCATGGCGTATGATTGACAGTTGTTTTCGTCGGATTCCAGTTCAGCCTGGAGTCCGCAGCGTTCCTGCAGAAAGACCTTCACCTTTAGCCTGGAATGAGAGCCGACTTGGTTGTTTAGAGATTGGTTTTGTCCATGACTCGCATCATCGTAATGACCTCGGGCAAAGGAGGTGTTGGTAAGAGCACCTGCACCGCTAACCTTGGCATGGCCCTGGCCCAGCGCAACCAGCGGGTCGCCGTCGTCGACGCCGACTTCGGTCTACGCAACCTCGATCTGCTGCTGGGATTAGAGAATCGCGTTGTCTACACGGCCCTCGACGTGCTAGCTGGCGACTGCTCCGTAGAAAAAGCTCTGGTCAAGGACAAGCGACAGCCTACCCTCGGCCTGCTGGCGGCGGCCCAAAATCGCAACAAAGAGGCCATCAGCCCCGAGCAGATGAAAGACCTAGTTGAGGGCTTAGCCAGCAAACAAGACTTTGTGCTAATTGACTGCCCGGCGGGAATCGAGATGGGGTTTCAAAATGCGATCGCCCCGGCCAAAGAAGCGATCGTCGTGACTACCCCAGAAATTTCGGCGGTGCGCGACGCCGACCGCGTCATCGGCCTGCTAGAGGCCAACGACGTCAAGTTCACTAAGCTGCTGATCAATCGCATCAAACCCAAGATGGTGCAAGAAGAGCAGATGATGTCGGTGCGCGACGTGCTCGATATTTTAGCGGTACCCCTGCTTGGGGTCGTGCCCGATGATGAGCAGGTGATCATATCGTCAAATCGAGGTGAACCTCTGGTGCTTGAGAAAAAGCTTTCCCTAGCTGGGGTCGCTTTTAGCAATATCGCCCGCCGTCTACTCGGTGAGGAAGTCCCTCTAATTGACCTTACCGCCACCCACGACGATTTGTTTAGCCGCCTGCGTCGCTTCCTGCGCGGCAGCTAGCGCCGTGCCGCTTTGGGCGGTGTTTGATGTTGTCTTTACCCTGCGCCAATGCTAAGCGAACTTCTTGACAAGCTGTTTAATCGCAGCCGCCATCTCTCTAGCCGTTCTGAGGTTAAGCAACGGCTGCAGTTTGTGCTGGCCCACGATCGCGCCGATCTAACCTCGGAAATGGTCGAAAAAATGCGCCAGGAAATTCTTGAAGTTGTCTCTCGCTATGTTGAACTTGACCAGGAGCACCTAGAATTCACCCTGGAGAGCGACCAGCGCGTGACCGCCCTGATTGCTAACCTGCCTATCCGCCGGGTGCGCCCTCAGCATTCTCCAATCGAAGCCAGCAGCCCAGCCACAGCGGCCTCGACCCCTGATGTCGAGCCTGCTGCGGCCCAAGTGTCTAGGCCCCGGCCTGCTGACCTCGCAACTTCTAGTGCCGACACTGAAGCGCCAGAGGAAACGCCAGAGAAGGAAGCTATGCCCTCTCGTGAGCCTGCGGCCTCTGGAGAACCCGCTGATTCTCCAGAACCCACCGAGCCTACAGAACCCACTGAGCCTACAGCCGCCACCGATGAGTGACACTTCCGATGCCTGCGCCCTAGCCAGCTGTGTAGACGCTCTAGCTCTCCGCACCATTCAGCATCACGTCTTTATCTGTGCCGACCAGACTAAGCCTAAATGCTGCGACAAAGCCGCCAGCATTGTCGCCTGGGACTATCTCAAAAATCGGCTCAAAGAGCTGGGCCTAGATCAGCCCACGGCGGAGCGTCCCACCTCTGTCTTTCGCACTAAAGCCAACTGCCTGCGCGTCTGCCGTCAGGGGCCAATTTTACTGGTTTATCCAGACGGTGTTTGGTATCACAGTGCTACTCCTGCGGTCATCGAACGCATTATTCAGGAGCACCTGATGGGTGGTCAGGTTGTCGATGACTTTGCCTTTTTGCAGCACCCCCTATTCCATACCAAAGGCTGACAGAGCAATCGAAGCCAGAAGCATCTTTACAGAAGCTTGGTATAATCCCCGGCAGCAACTATGGGATAACAACATGGCAGACTGGCGAGTAATTGAGGGGGGCATTACAGCACCAAAAGGTTTTCAGGCGGCAGGCATTGCGGCGGGGCTTAAACCCTCGGGCTCTCCCGACCTCGCCCTCATCTATTCAGACTGCGAGGCGATCGCTGCCGGGGTCTTCACCACCAGCCACGTGCGCGCCGCCTGCGTCGACTACTGTCGCCAACGGCTTGAGGCTCGCTCCAGCGCCCGTGCCGTGCTTGTCAACGCGGGTCAGGCTAACGCCTGCACCGGCAACCAGGGCTGGGTTGACACGGTCGAAAGTGCTGCCGCCCTGGGTTCTGCCCTCAGCCTGCCCTCCGAGGCCGTGCTGATTGCCTCCACTGGGGTAATCGGCCAGCGCATCAAGATGGATCAGCTGAAGGCGGGTATTCCTACCCTAGTCTCAAGTCTTTCCACTGACGGCTCTGACGCCGCCGCTGGAGCTATCATCACTACTGACCTAGTGCCTAAGTCGGTAGCAATGGAAACCACCATCCACGACCGCCCCGTGCGGATTGGCGGCATCGCCAAGGGGTCGGGCATGATTCACCCCAACATGGCCACCATGCTGGCCTTTGTCACCTGTGACGCCACCGTATCGCCGACCCTGTGGCAAGACATGCTGCGCCGCGCCGCTGACCGCAGCTTTAACCAGATCACCGTAGATGGCGACAGCAGCACCAACGATACCCTGATTGCCCTGGCCAACGGTGAGTCGCGCACCCCCGCCATTACCGACGAAGGGACTGAGGCTGACCAGCTTGAGGCTATGCTCACCGCCGTATGTCAGCATCTAGCCAAGTCTGTGGCCCGCGACGGCGAAGGAGCTACTTGCCTGATTGAAGTTACGGCCACCGGAGCGGCCAACACCGCTGCGGCTAACCAAGTTGCCCGCGCGATCGCCGGATCCTCGCTGGTCAAGTCAGCGATCTTCGGCCACGACCCCAACTGGGGTCGGATTGCTGCTGCCGCCGGGCGAGCTGGGGTCACCTTTGACCAGAGCGATCTGCGGGTACAGCTGGGTGACTTTTTGCTGATGGAGCACGGCCAGCCCTTGAGCTTCGATCGCCCCGCCGCCAGCGCCTATCTCACTCAGGCTACCCAGGGCGAATACCTGAAGGCCGACACCGTTGCCATTCACATTACCCTTGGCGACGGCCCCGGCAGGGGTCAGGCCTGGGGCTGCGACCTCAGCTACGACTACGTCAAAATCAATGCCGAGTACACCACCTAAGCCCGGGCTTTAGCCTACTTGCCGGGCGCTAGCCTGACCCGTCGCCGCTGGGCAAGCCGTGAGTAGGCGCGCCAGTTCTGAACCTTGCCCTGAAGCCGAGCTTTAAGCTGCTGGGCGGCCAAGGCGTAGCCGCCATCGGCTCCGTCGATGAGATGAAAATGCTGGCTGCGTCGATTTAAGATGAGGCAGGTCATCAGCGCCCGGTCAGAGACATGCACGCCGTAGACTAGATGCCCCTGGGCCATGCGGCGCTCTAGATAAGCCACCAGCTGATCGGTCTGGACTGGCGTTCCGGCAATCACCATGCGGAGCAGATCGTCAATTTTTTGGTAGTCAGAAGCCGCCCTCACACCTTCTTTGTACTGACCCCAGTCTAGGCCACCAAGGGTGACTTTAGAGGTCATCAGCCCCAGCCCCAAAAGCGTTTCTAGGCAAGCTTTAGTGGTGTAGGCCACGCGGCTCCACGGATCACTTTTAGCTCGGGCCTTGGCCTCGGCCTGCAGCCGCTGAGGATTGAGGGAAACCTTCAGGGCGGTTCGAGCCACCGGGTGATAGTTGTCTTCCTCTCCGTAGATGTCGGCAATGGCTTCAATCACCTCTCCATAGAGGCGATCGTTAACGCAGCCGCTGCTGGGGAGTGCCGTTACGATCAGGCTCAGGGTGTGGCCCCAGGGGCTAGGAATATCCTGCCAGCGGCATTCTAGGCCAGCTAAATTGGCCGCTCCGCGGTGGCCGGACACATTCAGCTGATAGGCAGGGTTAGTTTTAACGAGCTCGGTGGCGTAGGTAAGGCCGCCACCTATAAAGCTGGCCTGACAGTAGGTGGGGCTGAGGCGAAATTTGGCTATCCGCACCTGATGCTGGGGCACAACCGCGCTCAGGGGCACAATACCCACTCGCAGGTCTAGCCCAAACGAGTCGCGAGCCAGGGTGCGCAGCCCCAGCAGCGCCTCGCGAGCCGCGTGAACCGCAGCGGGCGGCACTAGCATCAGCGCACCGTCGCCGCCAAACACGAAGGGGATCTCTAGCGGGGCCACCGCGTTGAGCACAGCCATAATTGAGCTAGCCCCCAGCACGTTGACCTCTTTGTACTGCCCCCGCGCGATCGCCTCGGTTGAAGCCACCACATCGGTAATCAAGGCATACCAGTCCGCTGGGGTATCGACGTAGTTGTCGGGGTTGGCTAAGTCTAGAAACTGCTCAAGGGGGCGTAAATCAGCGTAAAACGTGTCAGAAGCCATAGTCGGCAAATCGGTTATTAAGGCGTTGTGGTAGAAACACCTCAGTCACAATGGCCACAAAAACCCTTTGATCTATCAATAGAAACTATTGTTAGGTTTAGTATTCCCCCACGGAGACAAATGAACCGGGGGCTCACGGTAACTTTACAGAGGGCCGTAGCATTCAGTTTGTAGGCTTTCTCGAGGACTGACGCTGCGATCGCTGCGCTAGACCCCGACGCCAAACTGTCTGATTATCTTGACAGTGGCGCGGCCCAACCTGCTATATTGTCAAAGCAATAGCGATGGGGTGTCGCCAAGTGGTAAGGCACCGGGTTTTGGTCCCGGCATTCCTAGGTTCGAATCCTAGCACCCCAGTTTTAGGTCATTGGCACTTAACCGAGTTCTTGAAATCTAGCTGCCTCTTGGCGTCGAGCTTCGGTGCGCAGTCTGTTTTCTAAGGATGACTGCTCCCTGGGTCGGTCTTGTACCCTTAGGTTCTGGACTGACCGAAAGACGATAACCGTAACGAAGCGGGCAGAACTGCTGACTGGGTCATTCTTGAAGGGTTAGTCGCTATAGTGTTTGAGGCACTATCTTGGCGGGCAAAAGGAGAATAGCCATGGCAACGGCAGCAAGGGTATTCGAAGGTCAGAAGCACCTAGACGCTTGGGTAAGCCGGTGCCGACGAGCGGTTGCTCTAGTGCTGGCTTTGGTGGTGGGACTGTCTAGCGCAGGCTGCGACCCAACCCAATTTGCCCAAGCTAGCGCTGACGTGCCCCGCCTAGTGCTTAGCGCCCTGAGCGACCCCAAAACCTTTAACCCCGTTCTTAGCCAAGAGTCGCCCAATATCTTTAGCTTCACCTTTAACGGCCTGACTACCACCGACGGCATCAGCGGTGAAACCGTGCCTGCCCTAGCCGAGAGCTGGGAGATCTCCGAGGAAGGCAGGCGGTTGGTATTTACCCTGCGCGAGGGCCTGCGCTGGTCAGATGGTGAACCGCTGACCGCCGACGACGTGGTGTTTACCTACGACACCCTGTTTAATCCTGCTATTCTGACCAACAGCCGCGACGGATTTCGGATTGGTACCCAGGGGCTGCTGCCTGAGGTGAGCAAAGTGGACGATCGCCGAGTGCAGTTCATGCTGCCCGAGTCCTTCGCCCCTATGTTAGGCAACACGTCGCTAGAAATTATTCCGGCCCATATTCTTCAGTCTACGGTCGAGAACACTGACGCCCAGGGCGATCCGCTGTTTCTGTCTACCTGGGGTACCGACACACCGCCCCGCCAAATCGTGGGTAATGGCCCCTACCGCCTGACTCAGTACGTTCCCGGCGAGCGGGTAATTTTTGAGCGCAACCCCTACTACTGGCAGAAAGATGATGAGGGCAACTCCCAGCCCTATATCGAGCAAATTGTCTGGCAAATTGTGGGGTCTACCGACACATCCTTTTTCCAGTTTCGCTCGGGTGGGCTCGATATGGCGAACGTGCAGCCCGATTTTTTCTCGCTGCTCAAGCGGGAAGAAGAACGAGGCGATTTCACAATTTATAACGGCGGCCCTAGCCTGGGCACCAATTTCTTTGCCTTCAACCTCAACCGGGCCAGCCGCAACGGCAAACCTCTGGTAGACCCGGTGCGATCGGCCTGGTTCAACAGCTTAGCGTTTCGCCAGGCTGTTTCCTACAGCATCGATCGCCAGACCATGGTGAACAACATTTTTCAGGGCTTAGGAGAACCGCAGACGTCGCCGATTTCGGTGCCTAGCCCCTACTATGCTCCGCCCGAGATGGGCATTCGCACCTACGACTACGATCTCGAGCAGGCCAAGGAACTGCTGCTGGCCGACGGGTTTCAGTACAACAGCGGGGGGGAACTGCTGGATAAAGCCGGTAACCGAGTGCGCTTTACGCTCATCACCAATTCCGGCAACAAGATTCGTGAATCGCTGGGGTCACAAATCAAGAATGACCTCTCCAAGCTGGGCATCCAGGTCGATTTTCAACCCCTGGCCTTTAATGCGCTAGTCGATCGACTGACCGATAATCTCGACTGGGAAGCCTTGGTGCTGGGCCTAACAGGTGGTACAGAGCCTAACGGCGGTGCCAATGTCTGGCTGCTTGACGGTGCTCTCCACGCCTTTAACCAAAATGCGGGGCCTGCCCAAGATCCGCTAGAGGGTTGGCAAGCTGCCGACTGGGAGCGCCGAATTGCCGATCTCTATGTAGAAGCAGCTCAGGTAATCGACGAAGATCAGCGCTTTGAGCTGTACAAAGAAACCCAGCAGCTGACCCAGGAGTACCTGCCCTTTATCTATTTAATCAACAATCTGTCGCTCACCGCCGTACGCAATCGCGTAGAGGGGGTAAAGTACACCGCCCTCGGCGGTGCCCTGTGGAATCTCCCAGAGCTCAGTGTTGAGTGAGCGCGGTGTAGAAGCCCTGAGTGACTAAGGCGATGTCAGAATTGGCTACGTCTCAGTAGCGATCGAGCAGCATGTCTACTTCTTCCTCTAGGCTCAGGCCTGCCATGGCGGTCAGTTCGGCCCAGCGGACGGCGAGGTGAGCCTGAGCGAGGGGTTTGCCTAGGGCATTTAGCAGTACGGCGTCCTGCTCTAGGGCGGCTAGCGCCGTGGCCAAAGACTGGGGCAGTAGGGCAATGCCGCGATCGCGTCTTTCCGGTTCCGAGAGTGCGCCTGGGTCCTGCTGCAGTGGATCTGGCAGCGGATAGCTTTGGACTATCCCGTCTAGACCGGCGGCGATCGCGCTTCCCAAGGCCAGATAGGGGTTAGCGGCTCCATCCACAGTCTTGAGTTCTAAATGTGTGGGGCTGGGCCTAGCAAAGTTGCTGGGCACCCGCAGCGCCGCCTCCCGGTTATCCATACCCCAGATGCAGTAGGCACCGCTCCAGCAGTGGGGCCGCAGGCGACGGTAGGAATTAGGGCTGGGCGTTGTTAGCGCCATTAGCGCGGGCAGGTGGTGCAATAGCCCGGCGGCAAAGGACTGGGCGATCGCAGAAAGCCCGCCGTCGCCGTCAGGAACAAGATTATGGCCGCCCCGCCAAAGACTCAGATGTAGATGACAGCCGCTGCCCGCGTGGGCCTCAAACAGCTTAGGAACAAACGAGGCAACCAGACCGTGCTGATGGGCCACCGCCTTGACCGTTTCGCGATAGACAATGTGCTGATCAGCGGCGGCTAGAGCATCGGTGTAGCGCACCGAAATTTCCTGCTGCCCAGGTCCAGACTCTGGATAGTACTGCTCTACACCTAGCCCCTGGGCGCTGAGCGCGTCGGCGATCGCCATCACTACGGACTGGTGCATATCCATCGCTAGAGTTGCGGCAAAAGGAGTCGTATCAGCACTCAGCAGCCCGTCTCGGCGCAGCAAGTAAAACTCTGGCTCAAAGGCGGCTTTGACTACGATTCCCTGCTCTGCCGCTTGCTGCACCACGCGCTTGAGAAACTGACGCGAGCACCAGGGCCAGGGCTGGCCATCCCTAACCATTTCTCCGATCGCTCGGGCCTGCCCAGGGGCATAGGGCAGACTCTGCAAGGTCCTCCAGTCGGGCACCAGCCAGACTTCCCCCACTGGGCCTAGGCCGCTGCCAGCAGCCACCGCATCCGCCGTCGCTGGAATGGCCTGCTGTGCCGCTGATAGACCTACAGCACAGCTGCCGCCGCTCTCTATCTGTCGCGCCACGGCGTCAATGTGAAGTGCCTTACCTCGAATCAGGCTGCCGTTGTCGCACCACACCACGCGCACAAAGCGGATGTTGCGCTCTTGCAAATGGGTCAAAATTGCTGCGGGTTCTGGGGTAGAGCCGCTGGCCATAGCGCTTTAATTTCTCTAAAAGGGAGACTTGCCCAGCGATCAGCTCAGCCGTGCCGTGCACTCTAAGATAAGACGCTGGTTCGACAAGGCGTAAGGCTGCACCACCAGCGCTCGCCGAAACGCCTGAATAGCCGCTTCATACTGTCCTAAGGCAGCGTGGCACAGCCCTAGCCCGTGGAGGGCTCCAAAGTGGTAGGGCACTAGCTCAATCACCTGCTGAGAGTCGGCCACAGCCAGGCGGTAGCGCTCTTGCATAAAATAAAGAACGGCCCGTCGGTTCCAGGCTTCAGCAAAGTCGGGTAGCTCGGTGACCAGGGTCGACAGCACTGCCTCTGCCGTATCGAGCTGCCCTTTCTCGATTAGGGCTTGAGCATCCCGAAGGCGCTGGTTGCCCACGCTTCCCTTTTGGTAAAACCATCCCTGCCACAGGGCGGCGGTAGCCAGCTCTCGCTGATATTCGTCCTCTTGCTTCAGGCTTTGCAGCAGTACTTCTAAGGTCGCATCATCCATTAGGCCTGACCAAACCACAGCGTTGCGCTTTTATTATTAAGCATTTAGCTGAGATTGGCCGTTCAAAATAGACGGTACTGCCCCACCTCACTCTAGATCGATTAGTATCTGCCTGTTGTTGGCCCGCTTGGTAGACAACCCTAGCGCCAGTGCCACAGCTTGATGGTTTTGTCGGCGCTAGCGCTGGCCATAATTCTGCCGCTTGCCTGTATAGCCACCTGGTGCACCGGGCTGACGTGAGCCGCCAGGGTTTCTCGCAGCGTGCCGCTGTGGCTATTCCACAGGCGCAGGGTACCGTCTGTACCACCGCTAACCAGCTGCTTACCATCGGGGAAAAAGGCTACCGTGTTTACCTCCTGGGTATGTCCCTGGAGAGTGTGGAGCAGAGCACCAGTGGGCAAATTCCACAGGCGCACGGTGCGATCTTTGCTGGCGCTGGCAATCAGCTGTCCGTCAGGGCTAACCGCTACCTGATTAACGGTATTGGTATGGCCCGTAAAGATCGTTAGAGCCTTGGCTGTCTGAGCGTTCCACAGGCGCACAGTGTTGTCGAGACCGCCGCTGACTAAACGCTGGTCGGCCTCAACAAAAGCGACGGTTTTGAGCATGCCTGCTGAGCCCGGTAGGGTTCTCATCAAGGTGCCCTGGCTCAGGTTCCAAAGTTTGAGGGTGCCGTCTTCGCTGGCGCTAGCGAGCGTGCTGCTGCCCAGGGCGATCGCGGTCACGTCGCGCATGTGTCCTTTGAGCAAGTACTTCAGCGTGCCGTCGCCCAGGTTCCATACCTTAACAACGGCGTCGTCACCACAGCTCACCAGCAGCTGACCGTAGCGGTCAATAGCAACGTCATTTACGCCCCGCGCATGGCCTTTGAGCGAGTGCAGCAGATCTCCCGACTGCCAGTTCCAGATGCGCAGCGTATCGTCGAGGCTGCCGCTCACTAGCACAGACTGCTGAGGGTTAAAGGCCACGGCGGTAACCCACGAATGGTGACCCACGAGGTTTTGTACCAGCTGCCAGCCGCTGCCTGCGATCGCGGGCCCCGAGCTAGGCGGCCTAGACTTAGGCGGTACAGACTTGGGTAGCCCAGACTTGGGGCCGCTAGGCGCAGAACCGAATGGGCTGGAGGTAGACGGGCCTGACCAAGGGCTTGAGACAGGACCCGATATCGGTTTTGCGGGCTTAGCCGAATGCGGCGGCGACGTAGTCGGCATCGTCAAGCCAGCATTCTGACCCGGCCCGCTCAAGATAGGAGAGTCTATTCCCAAAAATAAACTTTGGCTAGACTGGTTCGACACCCAGCCCGGTACTGCGCCCTCCAGTTTGGGCAGTCGCTGCAGATCGTCTAGCACATCCTGGGCCGATTGGTAGCGCTCGCTGACTAGATCTTTGGTCATGCAGTTGAGCACTTCTGCTAACCCAGAATGAATTGTGCGCCCCTGCTTTTGAAGGTACTCCTGCCATAGCCAGCGGCCTTCGAGGGGGCTGTACAGTTCTTCAGGCTTGCGGCCAGTTAGCAAATGCAGGCAGGTAGCCCCTAGGCTGTAGATGTCGCTAGAGGGGTAAGCCTGACCGCTGCGCAGCTGTTCGATGGGGGCGTAGCCTTCAGTGCCAATGCGCGTGCCGGGCTCGTAGCGGATGGCCTCACTAAACTGCTTTGCCACGCCAAAGTCGATCAGTACAAGCATTTGATCAATTTTACGGCGAATGATGTTAGAAGGCGTAATGTCGCGGTGAATGACGCCGCGCTCGTGGATAAAGTGCAGCACTGGCAACAGGTCTTCTAGCATCTGCCGAAGGCTATTTTCGCTGTAGGCAGCCTGGGCGGCAATTTCTTGGTGCAGGGTGCGTCCCTGCACCATCTGCTGTACAAGATAGAGGTATTTTTTTTGCTCGAAGTAGGCTAGCAGAGTGGGAATTTGCGGGTGTTCGCCCAGTTCGTGGAGCCGTACCGCCTCCTGCTCAAACAGCTGCACCGCTTTTAAGAATGACTTAGTGCCCTGGGTTTGAGGGGCAAACTGCTTGATGACGCAGCGGCTGTTGAGGCGATCGGCATCGAGGGCAAAGTAGGTGCGCCCAAAGCCTCCCCGACCAATCAGCTTCAGCGGGCGGTAGCGTCCCCTCAGGCGACGCTCTAGGGGGCTGCTACAGGTGGGGCAAACCGCGGACAGGGTGGCGTGATTAGGCTGGGCACAGTGGGGATTGAGACAACAGATCATCACAACGGCAAACCCAGGGACGCAGGGGCATAGTTTTTACTTATGCTTACTTACATTTAACCTGCAATTGGTCGGAGAGGGGGGATTTTGCTGCCGTGGCGAAGTCATCTACAGTCCAAAGAGGTCGAGTCTGGAGTTCTGCGTGAACCAGAAGGCTGGCTGGCTTAGAGACTCGATCAAATACAGGACTGGGCTTTGAGGGCGATCGCAGCCCAGATCTTTTGCTTACCGCCGTTGCTTTAGCATTGAGCCCCGCCTGCGCTGCGAGATCAACGCTATATTTCGTAACAAAAGAGGCGATCGCGCCAATCGGCCCAAACCCTTGCGGTATGGTGAAGAACAGTCGTTGTCGCTCAAAGTGCTGCCTCTCCTATGCCCCTGGCCCAGCCTCCCCACGAAAAAGCCAAAGCCCTGCGTCCAGGCGCTACCCGCCCTGCCAAAGAACTCTGTAGCGAGTGCGGCTTTTGCGATACCTACTACATTCACTATGTCAAAGAGGCCTGCGCTTTTCTCAACCAGCAGTTTCCAACCCTAGAGCAGCAGAGCCACGGGCGCAGCCGCGATCTAGAAGCCGAGAATGACGTTTACTTCGGCGTTCACCAGGACATGATGGCCGCCCGCAAGCAGCAGCCCGTTGAGGGAGCGCAGTGGACCGGTATTGTCAGCACAATCGCCATTGAAATGCTGGCCCAGGGCCTAGTCGAGGGAGTGGTGTGCGTGCAGAACACCGAGGCCGATCGCTTCCAGCCCCAGCCAGTTTTAGCCACTACCGCCGCCGAAATTTTGGCGGCGCGGGTCAACAAGCCCACGCTGTCGCCTAACCTCTCGGTCCTAGAGCAAGTCAAGCAGTCTGGCATGAAGCGGCTGCTAGTCATCGGGGTTGGCTGCCAAATCCAGGCGCTGCGGGCGATCGAAAAACAGCTCGGTCTAGAACAGCTCTACGTGCTGGGTACCCCCTGCGTTGACAACGTTAGCCGCGCGGGCCTGCAAAAATTCCTTGAGACTACCAGCCGATCGCCCGACACTGTAGTGCACTACGAGTTCATGCAAGACTTTCGGGTACACTTCAAGCACGAAGACGGTTCCACCGAAACGGTGCCCTTCTTTGGCCTTAAGACTAATCAGCTCAAGGATGTATTTGCCCCCTCCTGCATGAGCTGTTTTGACTACGTGAATGGCCTGGCCGATTTAGTCGTAGGCTATATGGGAGCTCCCTTTGGCTGGCAGTGGATCGTGGTGCGCAACGATCGCGGTCAAACCATGCTGAATACGGTGATCGATCAGCTCGATACCCAGCCGGTAGCATCAGCGGGCGATCGCAAGGCGGCTGTGCAGCAGAGCATTCCCGCTTACGACAAAGCCGTGACCCTGCCGATGTGGGCCGCCAAGCTGATGGGTGTCGTGATTGAGCGCATCGGCCCCAAGGGCCTAGAGTACGCCCGCTTTTCGATCGACTCTCACTTTACCCGCAACTATCTGTACGTCAAGCGCAACTATCCTCAAAAGCTAGCGGCTCACGTGCCCGAGTTTGCCAAGCGCATTGTTAGCCAGTACAAACTGCCCGACTGAATTCTTACTCCAAATACGCATTGGCAATTTGGGCCTCTCGCGAAAGACATAGAATGCATCCCGAACTTGTGAATTCATCATTCTGACGGCTGGCTAGTCTGCCGTTTCCGTCTGCGCAGGAATGCACGGCGGACATCTTGTTCCTGAGTGGATTTCCACGAAGCGGGAATGATAGAGACACTTACAGGAGTGGGATGCACCCAAACACAGGGCTGAGCTACAGCTCCGGACAACTTTATAAAACACTCCTAAATTAGCTAAGTTTTCGTTCTTTTCAAGAGCTGTCTAAGCCAGTCGCTGGCTTAGACAGAATTTTTAGCTGGCTTGCCACAACACTCCGGACAGTTTTTAAGAGCCAACGGTAGAATGCGGGTTTCAACCCTCTTCCCCAGTGGC
>JBARUP010000238.1:0-18130 GCA_049645805.1 Nodosilinea sp. | reverse complement strand
GAGCTGAGCGGCGTAAATATTAACCAAAAGCCCTGGGGTGATGGCCCCTACGGACGGGAACGAGCCTTCGTGGGAGAATACTACGAGAATCGCAACTATCTCACCACGAATGCTGTAGCTCGGCTTGTTCACAGTATTGCTGGCGGGGTGGCTGTATCGGCGGCGCGATCGCAGACTATGCTGGGCCTGATGCAACGATCGGCACCCTCTGCCCCACCAGCACCCGGCGAAGAAGACCAGGTCACTGGCTTTTTGGGGGCAGGTCTGCCCCCTGGTACCACGCTCTACTCTAAGGCAGGCTATACCAGTAAGGTGCGGCACGATGCCGTGTACTTCGAGTTGCCCAGCGGATCTCCAGGGCTACTAGTTGCTTTTACCGAAGGCCGCGAGCACAGCAAGAATCGGGATATCCTTCCTCATCTAGCGGCTTTGATCGCTCACCACATCACCAGTGCGGGAGCTTAAAAAGTCTCAATATTCTGCTCAATATCAGCGGCTCATCTATCTCAGTGACTGATCTATCTCAAAGCAGAGTCGGATTTGAGCGGGTGAGTACAAAATGTTGTCAATATAGTCCTGTGCTTAGGTTGGAGATGGTACAATTCAGCCAATTTCACAGGTCAATGTGGTGTGTAAAACCGATAGCTCTAAGCAGGGTTTGACCCCCTGTTTCTTAGGTATTGCTACGGTGTTTGGTTTCAACTTTAACGAACTGCTGGTGTTAGGTCAGTGAGACTTAACGAATAAACCCCGAGGAGTGAACGAAATCATGGCGTATCTCAAGCGAGTTTCCCTGGCGCTGGGTCTAGCCACTGTGGCTGGTATGGCAGGCCCTGCCCTAGCCCACAACCACCTGTCTGAGCTAGAACTGACCCCCAATCATCTGTCTGTCCCGAGCCATCCGTCCGAAGTAGAACTAGCTCCCGAAGCGGTGACCGAACCAGCTGGGGCTGAGGTAGCAGACGTAGAGCCTGAAGTGTCTGAGACAGCCAAACCCGCTGAGGCTGCCGCTGGCAGCGCGAGCATGTTGGCAATGCCCGAGTCTTCTACCGCCGGCAGCGGCTTATTTAACGCTGCCGATATTGAGTCTGCCCTGCTGGCCGCTACCGTTGAACCGGCCCCCGCAGCCGATGACTCCATTGACCTAGCGCAAGATACCCGTCCTGCTTACCAGATCACCCCAGCTTACCTAGGCGTGGGCGGCAACATTGGCCTTGGTGAACGGGATCAAAGCGCTCTGTCCAGCTTTGGCTTTAATATTATCAGCAAGATTTCCCTGGGGCCTCGCTTTTCGGTACGGGCTGGAGCCACTGCTACCAACGATCGCTGGGGCTTCACTATCCCTGTAACCTACAACTTCAACACCATTAGCTACCGTGGTTTCCGGGCTCAGCCCTACGTGGGTGCTGGGGTCGAGATTCCGACTAGCGGCGATGTGGGATTGCTGCTGAACGCCGGAGCTGATGTGCCTATCTCCCGCGACTTTACCCTGAATGCCGTTAGTAACTTCCGGGTGACCAGCGGCTTTGCCCTAGGTATCTCCCTGGGTGTGGGCTACAACTTCCCCTTCATCTTTGAGTAGAGCTGAATGGGATCGAGGTTTGCTAAAACCTTGATCGGGTGCTAAGTAGACAACTCAGAGGGCAGGGATCACAGCTACTGCGATCCCTGCCCTTTTTCTTTGCGCGTCGTTATTTAGCTGCTCCCGCCAAACGATCTTGATGGCCATGCTGGGCATTCTGAATCCAGACTTTGGGGTAGCACTAGGATGACGACACCGGCTGGTTGGGACGATGTACTCCAGACATTCAAGCGGATCTGGGGCTACAGCGATTTTCGCCCTCCTCAAGATGCGATTGTCAAAGCGCTGCTAGAGCATCAAGATATTTTGGTGGTACTGCCGACGGGCGGAGGGAAGTCTGTTTGTTTTCAGCTGCCAGCGCTGCTGCAGTCGGGCCTGACCCTGGTGGTATCACCCTTAGTGGCGCTGATGGAAAACCAGGTCAGCGAACTGCGTGAAAAGGCTCTTCCAGCCGCAGCCCTGCACAGCCAGATGCCGCCGCCTCAGCGTCGCCAAATCCTCCAGGCTCTAGAGCAACAGCGGCTGCGGCTGCTTTACGTATCGCCTGAAACGCTGCTCAGCCCGCCCGTATGGGAGCGCCTGTGTCAGCCCGGCCTGCGCCTCAACGGTCTCGTTTTAGACGAGGCCCACTGCCTCGTTCAGTGGGGCGAGACCTTTCGGCCTGCCTACCGACGGCTGGGCGCGGTGCGAAAGGCTCTTCTGGCCTGTCGTCCGCCGGGCACGACTTTACCTATTGCTGCATTTACCGCCACTGCCGACCCCGCCGCTCAAGCGACTCTAAAGCAGGTTTTAGAGCTCCAGTCACCCCAGGTAGTCAGGATCAATCCTCACCGCCCCAACCTGCATCTGCGGGTTAAGGGGGTGGTCAGCGAGGGGCAGCGGAAGGCAATGCTGCGTCGCTACCTGCACCAGCACCCTGAACAACCGGGACTGGTGTACGTACGCACTCGCAAAGATAGCGAAGCCCTGTCTGAATGGCTGAGCGATCGCTATCGCGCTGCGCCGTATCATGCCGGGTTAAGCGGCCGCGATCGCCGCCAAACTGAGGCCGACTGGATGGCTGACAAGCTTCAGTTTGTGGTCTGCACCTCTGCCTTTGGCATGGGGGTCAACAAACCCAACACGCGCTGGGTGGTGCACTACCAGGCCCCCTGCACCATCACTGAGTACGTGCAGGAGGTCGGGCGGGCGGGGCGCGATGGTCAAGGGGCTGAAGCCCTAACCTTAGTGAGTGAGCCCACCGGCTGGCTCGATCCAGGCGATCGCCAGCGGGCTCAATTCTTTGAGGCTCAGGCTCAGGTGCTTCAGCAAAAGGCCCAGCGGCTAGTGGCGCACATTCCTCCCGCTGGCGATGTGCGAGACATTAGCCAGCAGTTTGACCACGGTGCTATTTCGCTCTCGTGGCTGCACAGCGCGGGCCGACTAGAGTGGATCAGCCCGTTTCACTACCGGCTCACAGCGACTCAGACTTCGAGTTTACAGGCCTCCGCCAGCCGGCAGATGCACCAGTTTCTGCACAGTCGCCAGTGCCGCTGGCAGAGACTGCTGATAGCTTTTGGGTTTCGCACTGAGGCCCAGCGGTTGGGGAACTGTGGCCACTGTGATAACTGCGATCGGCAGACCAGAAGGCGCTAGGTCAATCTATAAAAACGAATGGTGCTAGGCCGACCTAGTAGATGTAGCCCTGAACAACGTTTTCCTCGTCTTCTGCTAATGCCTGAATGGCGGTCTCACCGTTTGTTCGAAACGGTGGCCTTAGAATCTAGCCAGATCAGGTAGGGGAGCAAGCACCAATTGAATGAGGCGTGTGGAAAGGCGGCCTGAGGAGACTATCAGGAGCCCTTGTTGCCGCTCTAGTTTGGTATATGGCTGTAGCGCTCTTGAGTCTAAAGTTACTCTAGATGCAAGAGCGCTACAGTTCTTAGCGTCTAGATATAGCGCCCAATGAGGACATTTTCTGAACATCTAGCGCTACATCTAAAATGCCGCTATTATAAGTCCACTCTTAACGGCTTAAAGCATGCCGCCTCGCCGGGCTGGAATATGCTGATTTCTGCCTTCAAGCAAAGCGCTGATCTATATACTCCGTTCCTAGCAAAAGGCTGATTCCATGGTTCAAGAACTTCCCCGTACTCGCCAGCAGGGGCCATTCCCTGAGTCCGCCCCCGCAGCGTTTCCTGTGTTTTATCGCACCTATAGTCGTCGGGGCGAGGTGGTCGAGGGAGAGCGTGAAACCTGGGATCAGGTGTGCGATCGCACCCTAGAGGGCTTAGTCGAACTCGGTCACCTTACCTCTGATGAGACCGCGCTGCTCAACCGTATGCAGCGCCAGGTCAAGGCCCTACCCTCGGGCCGCTGGCTGTGGGTAGGCGGCACGGCCTGGAGCAAGCAGCCCGAGAATTTCTCTGGAGCCTACAACTGCACCAGCACTAATGTGGTCGACTGGCGAGCCTTCGGCCTGATGATGGATCTAGCTATGATGGGCTGTGGTACCGGGGCGATTCTAGAACCCAAGTACATTAGCCAAATTCCAGCTGTTCGTAACCGCCTGATCGTGACGATGCAAGGCGGCATTGGTGAAACTCCTGCTCAGGAGCGGCACGACGTTACCGAGGTTACTGTCGAGGGCAACCAGGTCACCGTGCGCGTCGGCGACAGCCGCCAGGGCTGGGTCAAGTCCTACGAAACCCTGCTAGAACTCTCCACTAGCGATCGCTTCACGGGCGATATCAACGTCACCATCGATCTGCGTGACGTGCGCCCCGCTGGTGAGAAGCTCAAAGGCTTCGGCGGCGTGGCCAACCCGGTGCGTCTATCGCTGCTCTACGATCGCTGCGCCAATATTCTCAACCAGACTTTGGGACGTCAGCTCAACTCCGTCGAGTGCTGTCTGTTAATTGACGAAGCCGCTGCCTGCGTAGTGGCTGGAAACATCCGCAGGAGTGCGGGGATGAGGCAGTTCGACAGTGGTGACACCCTCGCCGCCAGCGCTAAAGACAACCTCTGGCAGCAAGATAGCGAGGGCAACTGGCGCATCGACCCCAAGCGCGACGTGCTGCGTATGGCCAACCACACCCGCGTCTTTCATACCAAGCCCAGCCTGCAAGACTGCATTGATTCGGTGCGCAAGCAGTTTTATTCGGGCGAGGGAGCCATTCAGTGGGCTGGCGAAGCTAAGCGCCGGGCAGACGGCGACGATCGCTATGGTCTCAACCCCTGCGGCGAAATTATTGGCTCCAACTTCCACTGCAACCTGGCCGAAGTGCACCTCAATCAGCTTGATCCCGACAATTTACAGGATCAGGAGGACGCCTTTACGGCGGCGGCACTCTCTGTGGCGGTGCTGCTCAACCACCAGTTTAATGAGCCGCGCTACCAAAAATCGCGTTTAGAAGACCCAATCGTAGGTGTGTCCTTCACGGGGCTGTTCGACTTCTTTGTCAACGCCTTTGGCATCGAGTGGCTGCGCTGGTGGGAGGCCGGTCGCCCCGATACGATGCAGGGCCTAGAGTTCAAAGCTAAAGAGCAGGACTATCTAAGCCGATGGAAGACTATTGTGCATCGAGTCGTGGGGGAGTACTGCAATCGTCACGGTTTGGTGTGCCCCAACCGCTGCACTACTGTACAGCCAGCCGGTACAAAATCGCTGCTCACAGGTGCTAGTCCCGGCTGGCACCCCCCTAAAGCACAGCGCTTTGTGCGCCGCATCACCTTCCGCAAAAATGATCCGGTGGCTACGGCCTGTATCGACTACGGCTATACCGTTGTGCCTTCTCAATCTGATAAAGACGACGACGGTAACCTGCTCGACGACCCCTTCGATCCGCGCTGCACCGAATGGCTGGTTGAAATCCCGGTTGAGGTACCCTGGGCTAACATGCCGGGGGCTGACGAAATCGCTATCGAGAAATTTTCGGCGGCGGCCCAGTTCGACTTCTACATGCAGGTACAAAAACACTACACCACCCACAATACCTCTGCCACTATCGAGTTCCGCGAGCCTGAGCTAGAGTCTCTAGCCGAGCGCATCTACCGAACCATTCAAAATGACGAAGGCTACGTCTCAGCCGCTCTACTAGCCCGCTTTGACGATCTGCAAACCTTTCCCCGTCTGCCCTTTGAACCGATTGACAAAGCGACATTTGAGGCGCTGCGGCGGCAGGTAGAAGCTCGGCGCGGTACCAGCAATTTTCACGCTGCGCTGTCGCGCTACGATGCCAATGAGGTAGTCGAAGCGGGCCCTGCGGGCTGCGATTCCGACAAGTGCATGCTGCCGGAGAAAAGGCCCGAGTAGATTGAGCTGATCAGGAAGAGAGATAGCGAAAGGGGAGCTGACACCGTCAGCTCCCCTTTTCATGCTGAGGACTAGGACGGAAAGACGTTTATGCTGTCGCAGGCTGAGGAGACGCCGCATCAGAATCACGGCCTCTATCTTTATCAGCTCAGGTCGCTGATATCGTCTAGATCCTCTAGGCTTAGGTCGTTTAGAGTACCGGCATCCGGGGCGTTAAGCAAAGCTTCTAAATCAAGGTTTCCATCATTGTCGGGGGGTAGATCTATTTTGTACTCTGAGGCCGCAGGCGTAGAGGCGTCCTCGAACGTTAGGTCATCTATGCTAGCCAGGCTAGCGGCATTGGCAGCCGCAATAGCCGTATCTAGATCGAAGCTTGAGTCGACCGCTGACGCGGGGGAATCAGCTGACGTAGTCTGAATCATCTGGAGCCGGGCTTCATAGCTTTGCTCTAGCTCTTGGGTGCGCTGGGTTAGCTCATCCTGATAGTGCTCGATTTTTTCGGCTAGCTTGTGCTCGTACTCCTGCCGCAGGCTGTTTTCTATCTCTCGCCGCAGGTTCAGCTCTAGTTCCTCAGCCGACGGATCGAGCGCGGCAGGATTGCCGGTGTCGCTCTTGGACTGAACCATCTTCAAGCGTGCCTGGTAGTCCTGCTCTGTTTGAGCCAGACGCTGGGTCATCTCGTCTTGATACTCGGCAATGCGCTCGGCCCAGCGCTGGTCATACTCAGCTCGTAGACGTGATTCAACCCTCCCTGCTTCGCTAGTATCCGAGTTGCTTACTGCTGTCTCTGGCACCAGGGCACCTAGGGAGACGCTGGTGCTATCTTCGGCTAAGCGGGCCTGGGCTTCATCTTGATAGTGGGCGATCGCCGCCGCTAGGCGCTGCTCGTAGTCTTGCTGGGCTTGCGAGCGCGCTTCGATCAGCTTTTCCTGTAGGTGCTGTTCGTAGGCCTGCTGAATTTTGGCGGCGGCTTCTTTGAGCCGAGTCTCATACTGCTTACGAATGCGCTGCTCAGCGCTGCCATCGGTGCCCGAGACCTCGCCCACTAAGCTCTGCCGGGCTTGGTATTCAGACTCCATCTGGCTGCGCTGCTCATCGTGCTGCGTCTGGGAGCGTTCCATTTGTTCTGCGAGCTGTGCTTCGTAGTCACTTTGCAGCTGTAGAGTAGCTTCGCGCAGCCGCTGTTCATGCTCTCGGGATAAATCGTCCTGGCGCTGCTGACTCTGGTGCAGAGCCTCGCTCAACTCATTCACCTGCCCCTGACGCAGGTAGTAGCCTACGATAACGGCCAGCAGTAGGCCAATGAGAACAGCAATAATCAGACCTTGCGTGAGTTGAGGCATCGCATCTTTTCCTGTAAGAACCTAAAGCCGAGCCGCAGAGTGTCCACGCTGAGAGGCAAAAAACCACTGCCTCTCTTACCTTAGCAGCCATCAAATGACGATCAATGATATACGCTGAAGCCCGTTTGGGATCTCAGACTTTACCCCTACCCAAGGCTGTTTAGGCCGCTCAGTCAGAGATAGCGATCGCTCTGCTCGCGCCAGGCGATGACAGATTATGACTATGGAGGGTGCTGCCCCTGCGCTCTCCTGGGCTCATCCTTTACAATTAAGATAGCGATCCCTGATTTAGCTAGTGGGCAGCAGGTATATCTTGCTAGCTCAGTAGCTCCGTTCCGCGCTGCCCCATTACTCCACCGCGTATGACCCATTCTTCCCACCACCAATCTCCAGTTCGTGACGAAACTCCGCCCGACGACATTGCTAGTGTCTCTCAGCTTGATCGGGCTGACGATGATGCTCTGAGGTTGGCCTATGCCATTGCTGCCGCTGCTGATGAGCGCAAAGCAGGCGATATCACGATTCTGCAAGTGGGGGATGTGTCGTACTTGGCTGATTATTTTGTGGTTGCAACTGGGTTCTCTGCGGTACAAGTGCGCGCTGTTACTCGCTCAATTGAGGCTGCCCTTGAAACCGAACACAATCGTCGCCCCCTACGAATTGAGGGCCAGGGTGAGGGCAGCTGGATTGTAATAGACTATGGCGAAGTTATAGCCCATATCTTTATGCCCGAAGCCAGAGACTACTACGATCTAGAAGCCTTTTGGGGACATGCTGACCAAATTGTCTACACGTCCTCTGGCCAGCACTTGAGCTCATCTCAAGTCTAATTTAGTCTAGCTGTGGGGTTAGACAATGAGGTAGCTCTCACTGTCTTCAACAACCCCCAGTACGAGTCTGAGCCTCGGTCAACCTCTGGGAAGCAACGAATTGCCTCATAGAGATTCCTATTGATGGGCAATTCGTTTAGGCTAGAGCTAGTTTTGCGTAGCGTCAGTGGCAATGCCTCAACGATGTCCGGTACCGACTGAGCAGCAGCCCATCAATGAATACCAGGATGTGCGAGATTCCTGGTTCTACGGCTGGGGTAGCCGTAGCCTCAAGGGCTACCTCAAACCTGTAGCTGTACTCTGGATTGCCGGTTGGGCGGTGGCGGGGCCAATGGCGGCGGCTAGTTTTACCCCAGCTAGACAGCCCATGCCCTTTGGTCTTAGTGCTGCCCTGGGAGCTCTGGTGCTACCTGTGCTGGCGCTGCTGCAGCTTTACGTGGGCTGGGCTCACGTTGGAGGGCGGCTGCGGCAAACCACGGTGCCCTACGAAGAGTCGGGCTGGTACGACGGTCAGCTCTGGATTAAGCCTGAAGAGGTGTCAAACCGCGATCGCCTTATCGTAGACTACCAAGTGCAACCTGTGCTGCAGCGCATTCGCCGTACCTTAGGGGTAATGGCCCTGCTGCTGGCTCTGGGGCTAGTTGCTTGGCCTTTGATTTAGCGGGCCTGTTCTAGGGCTGTCCGCACCAGAGATTTTTATTCACCACCGCAGATCTTCTAATAATTATGACCAGCAGTCGGGTTAATCGACACCAAACCAAAGAGCTAATGATACAGCTGCTGCGGGAGGGTATTGTTGAGTCTAACCACATGGCTCACGTAGCGGTGTGCGACAGCCGGGGCCGCACGCTGTCGGTAGCCGGTAACGGTGAGTTGGGCACCTTCATCCGCTCGGCGCTCAAACCCTTTCAATCCCTGGCGGTAACAGCAGCGGGTGCCCTAGAGCGCTACAGCCTCGACGATCGAGATTTAGCCATTATGTGTGGCTCTCACCAGGGCACTATTGAGCAGGTGAGACAGGCGTTTCATGTTCTTTGGCAGGCCGACCTCGACACCACAGCCCTGCTCTGCCCGACTCCAGCAGGCAAAAAAAGCCCCCTTGAGCACAACTGCTCCGGCAAGCACGCCGGGATGCTGGCCGTTTCTCAACAGCGCAACTGGCCTTTGGAGAGCTACCTCGACCGCAATCATCCGGTTCAGAAGCTAATTGTGGCCCGCATTTCGGAACTGTTGGGCATGCCCTCCGATGAGTTTATTTGCGCCCACGACGACTGCGGTGCCCCCACCTACTTTATGCAGCTCAGCCAGATGGCGACGCTGTACGCCATGCTGTCGTCGGGCAGCAACCTAGATATGGAGCGCATTGTGCGGGCCATGACTAGCCACCCCGATATGGTAGGTGGGCCAGACTCCTTTGATACCACGTTAATGAATCTGACCAGCGGCGCTTTAGTTAGCAAGTCGGGAGCCGAAGGTATTCAGTGCATTGGCCGAGTGGGCGAGGGACTAGGGGTAGCTATTAAGATAATTGATGGATCCAAACGGGCTAAGTACGCGACCGCCATCTTCACCCTCCGCCAGCTAGGCTGGATTTCGCCTACGGTGGCCGATACCCTAGCTGAAACCTATATTGAGATTGGCCGCTACAAGCGGCTTGACGTTGTCGGTGATTTGCCGATGATGTATTAGGACTGCTGTAATGGTCTACCGGGCCGTCGGCGCAAGAAAGATTTCTTGTAGAGAAAATTAGATTGTTATCTAGGAACATTTATGGTTATACTGTATAAACCGTCGCGGGGTAGAGCAGTCTGGTAGCTCGTCGGGCTCATAACCCGAAGGTCCATGGTTCAAATCCATGCCCCGCCACCAAGTGTGCAGTATTCAACAAAAAAGGTCTCTAGAGTCACTCTAGAGACCTTTTTTGTTGGACTGTTCTTGGCAACGCTCCCGCCGTGAGCGATAGTGATTTGTGTTCGCGCGTCGAGGTCGGTACTGATGGCTCAGCCCAAAATAATTGTTTTAGACGATGACCCGACTGGTTCCCAGACGGTGCACAGCTGTCTTTTGCTGATGCACTGGGATATAGACACCCTGCGCCAGGGGCTGCAAGATGCCTCACCGATTTTCTTTGTGCTCACTAATACTCGCGCCCTTGCCCCCGCCGCTGCTGAAGCGGTGACCCGAGAAGTGTGCCAAAACCTAAAGCAGGCGATCGCCCTTGAAGGCATTCAAGATTTTTTGGTAGTCAGTCGTTCTGACTCAACGCTGCGGGGCCATTACCCGGTTGAAACCGATGCGATCGCAGATGAGCTTGGCCCCTTCGACGCCCATTTCCTAGTGCCCGCTTTCTTTGAGGGCGGCCGCATCACTCGCGACAGCGTTCACTATCTGATCGTAGACGGCAGCCCTACTCCCGTCCACGAAACTGAGTTTGCGCAAGACTCCGTGTTTGGCTACAGCACCAGCTACCTGCCCGACTACGCCGCTGAAAAGACCGGCGGGCGTATTCAGCCCCAGCAGGTAGAGCGCTTTACCCTAGCCGACATTCGCGGCGGTTCCCTAGAACGGCTGATGGGGCTGAATGGCAACGTCTGCTGCGCCGTCGATGGCGAAGCCCAGGCTGATCTCGACCAGTTTGCCCAGGATTTGCTAGTCGCTGCTGCCCAGGGCAAGCGGTTCCTATTTCGCAGCGCCGCCAGCATTCTCACAGCCCTAGCTGCCCTGCCGCCCCAGCCCATTGATGCCGACCACATGCGCACCTACGTGCGTGGCGGGGTGGCGGGGGCGATCGTTGTTGGCTCCCACGTTAAAAAAACTACCCAGCAGCTAGAGCAACTGCTAAAAGAGCCCGGCGCAACTGGTATTGAGGTAGACGTTGTTCAGCTGCGCGACGGTGGTCCCAATATCCACAGTGAGCTGCTTGCCGAGATTCTGACACGAGTCAAAGCAGCCCACCACGGCGGACAGGTACCTGCTATCTACACCAGCCGCAGCGAACTGGCCTTTGAGACCGTCCAGGCTCGTCTCGACTTTGGGGTTGAGGTGTCTTCTTTACTCATGGACGTTGTCAGGGAGCTACCCGCCGATATCGGTTTCTTGATCAGCAAGGGAGGCATTACGTCCAATGACACGCTCAGCGTTGGGCTAGCGCTTAGGACGGCCCGCCTGCTGGGCCAAATTCTCCCCGGCGTCTCTGCCGTGCGTACCGCCGCTGATCACGCCCAGTTTCCTAATCTCCCCGTGGTGCTGTTTCCCGGCAACGTGGGTAATGACGATGCGCTGGCGATCGCCTATCGTCGACTAATGGGGCTCTAAAGGGCTGTATCTAAGGGCAGCATTCACTACTGTCGCGCCTCCTGGCGCTCTTCCCGCAGGTTTTCGATCAGCTGCGCAAGCTGGTCGCTGCTGGTATGGTAGACCTCATTGCAAAAGTGACAGGTGGCTTCGGCTCCGTCGTCTTTTTCAATCATGTCCTGAAGTTCGGCTTCGCCCAGCATCTTGAGCGCGCCCAGCATGCGATCGAAAGAACAGGGGCAGGAGAACCGCACCATCTGGGTCTCAGGCAAAATTTCTAGACCCAGGTCGCCTACCAGGTCGCTGAAAATTTGTGGCAGGGTTTTGTTAGCCCGCAGTAGGGGAGTAAAACCTGTTAGGCTGGCCAATCGACTTTCAATCAGGGCTACGGTATCGGCGTCTTCAGCAGCGCGAGGCAAAATTTGCAGCAGCAGCCCGCCAGCAGCTTCTACCCCATTTGACCCCACAAACACACCTAACACCAGGGCCGAAGGCGTTTGTTCAGAGGTCACCAGGTAGTGGGTGAGGTCATCGCCAATTTCTCCAGAGACCAGTTCTACGGTACTGGAGTAAGGGTAGCCGTAGCCCATGTCGCGCACCACGTAGACGTAGCCGCTGCGACCCACAGCACCGCCTACGTCTAGCTTGCCCTGAGCATTAGGTGGTAGTTCAATGGCTGGATTGTCAACATAGCCGCGAGCGGTACCGTCCATGCCAGCATCGACCAGGATACCCCCTAAGGGACCGTCACCCCGCACTCGGATGTTGACCCGGCCCTGGGGCTGCTTCATGCTGGAGGCCAGCAGCAGCCCAGCTGAGATCGTACGTCCCAAAGCTGCCGTAGCTACGTAGGAGAGTTCGTGGCGCTGTCGGGCCACCTCGGTCAATTTTGTAGTGATGACGCCGACTACCCGAATGCCGCCATCGGCGGCGGTAGCCCGAATCAGTTGATCTACCATGCGCTGCCCCAGTCTTCCCTTAATATTGCTTATTAAATATTGTAGAAGGTTTAGGGATATGGGTTTGAGTGGGTTTGCCGTCCCGAGAGTAGGGGGGCGATCGCCCCCCTAGCCTCCCATCTAGTCAGGTTTCTTTTGGCATACTGAGAGGTGTTGTTTGCGGGCACATCGTCACCCTATGCTAGGCACATTTCAGCACAGCCAGCTTCGCGTCGAAGTCGAGGCTACCCAAGGACAGATTCAGGCTAGTTTAGTGCAGCCCGGTAAATTCAGTCACTGGCTTTGGCCACAGCGGTTTAGCCAGGGAATGCCTGGCGAGCTGCACAGCGGGCTGAGTTTCAAGAGCTACCTCGGCCCGGTCGAAATTCGCCACGAGGTTAAGCAGGTCAACGACCACAGTCTTTACATGGTGCTGTCAGGGGGGATCGACGGCTTTCACGAGTGGTACTGGGGCGATCGGTGGGTACAGTCGCGTTTGGAGGGGATCTCAGCGCTGCCCCTGAACTTTGGTCAAAGTCTGACTATAGGACGGCTGCGGAGATTTTTGCAGTCACCCCCATCCTGATCGCTGCTGGAGCGAGTCACGACAGGGGGACCTGACCTAGCATCTGCGATAGCTCCTCTAAGAACTGTCCCTGGGCTTTGATGATGCGTTTTTTAGCCTCTTTGAGCTCAAACCAATCGGCCTGATCAACCTCAGGGAACTCTTTCAGTAAGCCCGAACGGGGCGGCCACTCTAGAATAAAGGTGTTGCTGTGTAGGTCAGCGGGGTCAAAATTGCCCTCAAAGGCCCAGGCAAACACTAGCTTGCCGCCTGCCTGCCGCGCCGGCTGTAGCGGACGAAAGTCTCCTGTAGGGATCTGTCCAGTCTCCTCAAAGAACTCGCGTTTGGCGGCCTCAAATCTGTCTTCTCCAGGGTCGATTTCGCCCTTGGGAATAGTCCAGGCCTGCCAACGGCGGTTGACCCAGTAAGGACCACCTGAGTGCACCAGCAGTACTTCCAACCGGCGGTTCTCAGTCCGGTACATGAGCAGTCCCGCGCTTTTTTTGGCCATAGCAGCGATTCCCTCTTGGGATGCTCCGCCAGCGCGCTGTAGGTTCATCTAGCGAACTTGGGCGTGTCATCCTCATATAGCTAGCCATTACAGAACCAAATCAGCAGATCTATCGACTTTCAGCTTTGGCTATTGGCTCAGTTGTTGTCGAGGTCACTTCTTATTCTGCGGCTAGAATGCCCAAACTTGCTCTTGCCCAAACCCTAAGCTTAAAGGCTAAACGATGCACCTTAGCTAAAAAGAATCTGGAGAACCCCTAAAGAGACTATGTCTGGCCTAGCATGCCTATAGAGCTACTCGAACTAGGGGTATAACCCCGAATAGTCTATCTCAGCTTAGAAGCGACATTTGCCAAGGCTAACTATGCCCTATCAATACGATCTTGGCCCCGGTCAAAAGATATATCTTGACAACCCTGGCCCTACTACAGTGATTACCCTAGCTAGCTCTAGTCTAGGGCAGCAGCAGCAGTCAGTTACTCAGCTGCAAACGGGACCCTGGACTGAGGTGCCTGAGGCGGCTAGAGTAGGCAGCGGCTTGCTAATTCGCTGCGTCACGGCCCAGGGATTATTTGTCTGGAAGGTACAGGGCACGCAGATAGGAATCGCTGATGCTGCTGTTTGGCCGACCCAGCAGGCTGTTTCCTTTGAGCCAGCCACTGCGGCTATGCCCCCTATGCCGCCCATGCCCTCTATGAAACCTATGAAAATGGGCGATATGCAGATGTCGGCTAACCCCATGACTATGAAGATGGGCGATATGACTCTGAGTATGGGTACTGATGCTCCCGACGTCACAACCGCTGAGACAAAATTTTGCACTCAGTGCGGCACTGCCGTGACAGCCAGCGATCGCTTTTGCGGCAGCTGTGGGCATCGGCTTCAGTAGCGCTTGACTATTCTAAGAACGAGCTTAACTCAGCTATCTCCTAAATCGTAGGCTCAGTGGGGCTAACGCGAGCGACCTTCTCAGTGTCGTCGGTGAAGAAGGCAGCGTAGAACCAGCCCGCTAGCAGCGCGCCTAAAATAGGAGCCACCCAAAATAGCCACAGCTGACCTAGCAGCGGGCCTCCCACAAACAAAGCTGGCCCGGTGCTGCGAGCTGGGTTTACGGAAGTGTTCGTGACTGGAATACTAATCAGGTGAATCAGCGTTAGACCTAGACCAATAGCTACCGGAGCTAAACCCACCGGAGCCCGGAAGTCGGTCGCCCCCAGGATGATCATCAAGAAGAAGAAGGTCATCACTACTTCACAAACAAAGCAGGCCAACAGGCTAAAGCCGCCGGGTGAGTGATCTCCAAAGCCGTTAGTAGCCAGAGGGTTACCTGCAGAAGGATCAATGGCAAACCCCGGTTGGCCATTGGCAATGAGGAAAACAATTGCTGCCCCTGCGATGCCGCCCAGCACCTGAGCCACGATATAGGGCAGCAGTTCGCTACTGGGAAAGCGCCGTCCTGCCCACAGCCCGAAGGAGACCGCTGGGTTGAGGTGGCACCCTGATATATGGCCAATTGCGTAGGCCATTGTCAGCACCGTCAACCCGAAGGCCAGGGATATACCTAAAAAGCTAATGCCTAAATTAAAGGCACCGCTGCTATCCAGAAAATTACCCGCCAGTACGGCACTACCGCAGCCGCCCAGCACTAGCCACAGCGTGCCCAGAAATTCAGCTAAACAGCGCTTTGTAATCGGCATTGCTAACCTCTTACCCTGTAAAATTTCTAGGTAAATTAGTATCTTTTGTTGCAGACTAAGGCCAATAGGCCATATCTCAGGGCAATAGTACCTCAAGACTATAGGGGTTTAATACATCGAAACGCTCGATTGGGCCTCACAGCTGAACCGGTAGCCACGAGGATTGCCCAGGACTGGTAACCTGGAGAAGGCACTGTGAGAGGCTCAGCCGCCTCAGCACTACATTTCTGCCTAGAGTTATTAGGAAGCTACGCTCATCATGGGAATGCAAGTCTGGCCCGGTCGTCCCCATCCTCTGGGGGCCACCTGGGATGGCACAGGCACAAATTTTGCCTTGTTTTCGGAAAATGCAGAGGCTGTTGAGCTCTGCCTGTTTGATGCGGACAACCACGAAACCCGCATCCGCCTGGCTGAGATTAACAACTACGTCTGGCACGGCTACTTGGCTGATGTAAAGCCGGGACAGCGCTATGGTTTTCGTGTCTACGGTCCCCATGCCCCTGCCTCTGGGCAGCGGTTTAATCCTCACAAGCTGCTGATCGATCCCTACGCCCGCGCTCTAGACGGCGACGTACAGTTTGATTCAGCTATATTCAGCTACGACACGCAGGCTGCTGACGACCTAGAAAATCTTGACCTGTCGTTTTCTGAGATCGATAGCGCGCCTTTTATGCCCAAGGCCGTGGTCGTTGACTCTAGTTTTGACTGGGAGGGCGATCGCCCCCTTGACATCCCCTGGCACCGCACTGTTATCTACGAAACCCACGTAAAGGGGCTGACCCAGTGCCATCCTCAGGTGCCTGAAGCCTTGCAGGGGACCTATGCTGGTATGGCTCACCCCGCCACCATCGAGTACCTAACCCAGTTGGGCATTACAGCGGTAGAACTGCTGCCTGTGCACCATTTTCACGCCTATCCAGGGCATTTGGCCAATACAGGGCTGCGCAATTACTGGGGCTACGACTCGCTCAACTACTTTGCTCCCTACGGTGGCTACAGCAGTGCGGGGCAGCAGGGCGGTCAGGTAAACGAATTTAAGCAGATGGTTAAGGCTCTCCATCAAGCGGGTATTGAGGTGATCTTAGACGTGGTCTACAACCACACTGGCGAGGGCAGCCATCTAGGCCCAACCCTGAGCCTGCGAGGTATCGACAATGTGGCCTACTACCGCCTGGTAGAAGATGCTCCTCGCTATTATATGGACTTTACCGGCTGCGGCAACTCCCTCAATGTGCGCCATCCTCAGATTCTTAAGCTCATCATGGATAGCCTGCGCTACTGGGTTCTAGAAATGCATGTGGATGGTTTTCGCTTTGATCTGGCCTCGGCTCTGGCTCGGGAACTCTTCGAGGTCGACAGCCTAGCGGCTTTCTTTGATATTATCCACCAGGATCCAGTTCTGTCGATCATCAAGCTGATCGCCGAGCCGTGGGATCTAGGGGAAGGGGGTTACCAGGTAGGGAACTTTCCGCTGCTGTGGTCAGAGTGGAACGGCAAGTACCGCGACTCCATGCGTGACTTTTGGCGCAATCAAGACTGCCGCCTGGGCGAGTTTGCTTTTCGCATCACCGGTAGCTCTGACCTTTATCAAGCCAACGGTAAGCGCCCCCACGCCAGCATCAATTTTGTTACTTGCCACGACGGCTTTAGCCTAAGGGACTTGGTTAGCTATAACGAAAAACACAATCTAGCCAATTATGAAAGTAATCGCGATGGCGAGAGCTATAACCGCTCCTGGAACTGCGGCGCTGAAGGCGACACCGACAAGCCCGAAATTCTGGCCCTACGCCGCCAGCAGCAGCGTAACCTACTAACCACGCTGTTTTTGTCCCAAGGGGTGCCGATGATGCTGGGAGGGGACGAAATCAGCCGTACCCAGCAGGGCAACAATAATACCTACTGTCAAGACAGCAAGCTTTCCTGGTTTGACTGGAACCTCGACCCCAATCAGCAGGCTCAGCTAGCCTTTGTCCAGCAGCTGATTGAGCTACGTCAGGAGCACCCTGTCTTCGCTCGCCGTCACTGGTTTCAGGGGCGTGCCATTCACGGTTCTGGGGTGCACGATATTGGCTGGTACAATCCCGACGGCAGCAAAATTAGCGCTGACCAGTGGCACGACGGCTCGGCTAAAGCGATCGCTGTCTATCTCAACGGTGAAGAACTGATGGCCCTCCAAACCGCCGGGCAGCGTCTGATAGACGATAGCTTCTTGCTGATTTTCAATGCCCAGGCCAGCTCTCAGGAGTTTCAGATTCCACCAGAGGTGGAGAAAGAGGACTGGACGCTGATACTAGATACCAGCGAGGCTGAGGGTTTTGTCAAAGACAAGCAGACTTACAAACCGGGCAGTGCGATCGCTGCGGCTGACTTTTCGCTGATGGTGCTGTATAGCCCTCGCGAGAAGAAAGCAAAAGCCTAAACCATGCTCACCTACGAACGCATCTATGCCGTAGTGCGCCAAATTCCCAGAGGCAAGGTTGCTACCTATGGGCAGGTGGCAGAGCTAGCAGGGCTAGTGGGCAAACCTCGATTAGTGGGGTACGCCCTTTACCGAGTCGACACAGATCTTGACATACCCTGGCAACGCGTCATTAACGCTAAGGGCGAGGTATCCCAGTCGCCTAGGCGCAACGGCAGCGACTATGTGCAAAGGGTAATGCTCGAAGGCGAGGGAATACCGTTTGACCGATACGGTCGAATTGACCTCAGCCAGTACAGATGGCACCCGCCCGATAGTGTGATCGAGCAGGCGCTTGCGGTGTTTAAGGATTTGGACTAGCAGTTTGTTTGTTCGACGGCTACCTTAGTCAACAGCCACCGCCACTTCTTCTTCTACATAGACCTCTTCAGGCTCGTCAACCACCTCACCAGCCTGCTCAGCGGCCTGACGACGCATGGCCTCACGGTACTTAGCCGCCATCTCTTCAGCTTTGTCGTATACCAGGTCGGGGTTTTTTACCATGTCACCCGGCTCGGGCTCAAGCTGCTTGGTCGACAGAGAAATTCGGCCCCGTTCCGCATCCAGGTCAATGATCATGACCTTGATCTCGTCGTTGACGTTGAGCACACTGTGGGGC